>DATGTW010000053.1:0-15162 GCA_035301625.1 Paenalcaligenes sp. | reverse complement strand
GCCGCGCGAAGAACCTGCAAACAGGCGCTTGAAGGATTTGCCCAAGCAACGACGCTCTAAAGTGTTACGTCTAACGCGTTTAATTTCAGCCATGAAATGCTCCAGTAATACCATTAGGTTAACGATTAAAGGTATATTATAGCCTTATTTCTTTGTGAAATCGTCCCGTCTCATTTTCCTGCTCATCATTCAAGACCATCTGCTACCGCATGACTAATACGATTCGCATCATTGGCGCGAAACAAAACAACCTCAAAAACCTCAATATAGACTTTAATTCTCAGGAAATTACCGTCATCACCGGGGTTTCTGGATCGGGCAAAAGCTCATTGGCCTTTGACACCCTATATGCTGAAGGGCAACGTCGGTATGTAGAAACCTTTAGCCCTTATGCCCGCCAGTTTTTGGATCGAATGGACAAACCCCAAGTCGATCGTATTGAGGGCGTTTTACCTGCCATTGCTATTGACCAAATTAATCCAATACGCAATTCCCGCAGCTCTGTGGGCACCATGACCGAGCTCAATGATTATTTAAAACTATTCTATGCTCGTTTGGGCCGATTATTTTGCCAGCAATGCAGCCATGAGGTCAGTACAGATAGTCCTCAAAGTATTGCTAAACAGCTCGCCGCTGAATCCGAACGCTTGGGTGACCCCCGCTGGGTGTTGTGCTTCAAAATAGATATTCCGGATAATTTCAGCACCGAAGAGATTCAGCAATACTTACAACAACAGGGATATACCCGTACCTATGAGCCCGCTAACGATAGCAAAGGTCTCTATGTCATCCAAGACCGCTTTCGCTATAGTCGGGTTGACTCAACACGCCTGAGCGAAGGCTTAGAAGCCGCCTTTATGCATGGGCGCGATCAATTACATCTTTTTGCCCTGGATGATGAACGAAATGAAATTGCTCATCTGCATTTCCGAGCCTCCCTGTACTGCGCGCGTTGCCATATAGAATACAGCCCTGCACATGAAAGCACTTTTTCTTATAACTCGCCGTTAGGGGCTTGCGAGACTTGTCGTGGTTTTGGCCGTGTAATGGGCATTGACTATGGCCTAGTTATCCCCGATGAAAATAAAAGCCTGCTCGAAGGAGCCATTCGTCCCTGGCATACCGAGCGCAATAAAAAGCACCAAAAACAAATGGAAGCGCTGGCCCCTGCAGCCGGTGTACGGTTAAGCGCCCCCTGGAACCAATTATCCGCAGAAGAAAAAGAGTGGGTCATCCAAGGTGATCCCGACTGGAAGCGACGCAACAAAGACAAATGGTATGGAGTACAACGTTTTTTTAACTATTTAGAAAAACGCAGCTACCGCATGCATGTCCGCGTTATGCTGTCTAATTACCGTAGTTACACCCCCTGCACCGAGTGTTTGGGCGCGCGCTTAAAAACCACCTCGCTACTTTGGCGCATCGGTGATCAAGACGCCAGTGGCGATCCTCAGCCTTATCAGCGTTTTATCCCTCACGGTTGTCACTGGACCCAAGACCAAGTGACAGCCCTGCCTGGCTTACATCTATATGATTTAATGCGTTTACCCATTGGGCAATTGCGTGATTTTTTTGAGGATATTGCCCAGCGTCATGGCGATGACCCAGCACTAGAACTCATTTTGTCTGAAGTGCAAACACGTTTGGATTTTCTTTGTCGCGTCGGGGTAGATTATTTACACTTGGATCGACAAAGCCGCACTTTATCCGGCGGTGAGGTACAACGCATTAACTTAACAACCGCCTTGGGGAGCTCACTGGTCAACACCTTGTTCGTATTGGATGAGCCCTCTATAGGACTGCACCCCCAAGACATGCACCGCGTCATCGACGCCATGAAAAGACTGAAAGCTCATGGCAACACGCTGGTCGTGGTCGAACACGATCCGCAGGTCATGGTGGCTGCCGATCGTATTTTGGATATGGGTCCTGGGCCAGGTCCTGATGGCGGGCAAATACTCTTTGATGGTGCACCCACAAACCTACGCTCGGCCCATACCCTCACAGGGGATTATCTAGCAGGACGTCGACAACTCCCCGCCTACCCTAACCAGCCCGTCACAAAAGAGACACCCTCGCTGTACCTGCGTGGTGTACGTGCCCACAATTTGAAAAACATTGATGTGCGTATTCCTGTCGACCGTTTTACAGCTATTTGCGGCGTATCAGGCTCGGGTAAATCCACCTTGATTGAAAATGTGCTCTACCCAGCACTGCTTAAACACTTTGGCCAAGCCACCGAGGCCCCGGGCACCTTTGATAGTCTCGAGGGCGCCGAACAGTTTTCTGAGGTGCTCTTTGTCGACCAAAGTCCCATCGGACGTACCGCCCGTTCTAACCCAGCCAGCTATGTGGGTGCTTTTGATCCCATTCGTCGTTTATTTGCACGTACAGCACTCGCGAAAGAGCGCGGCTACACTGCTGGAACCTTTAGCTTTAACACCGGTAATGGACGCTGCCCCGGCTGCGGCGGTTCAGGGTTTGAGCATATCGAGATGCAATTCCTCTCGGATGTTTATCTGCGTTGTCCGGACTGCAACGGACGCCGCTATCGCCATGAAATCCTCGAAGTGCACCTGGAACACCATGGCCAGCGAGCTTCTATCGCCGACGTACTGGCCATGACCATTGATGAGGCTGCTGAATTTTTCACTGGCTTACAAGAGGTGCAACGCGTCCTTGCGCCTTTGCTTGATGTAGGACTAGGTTACCTGCAATTAGGTCAACCGGTCCCCACCCTATCGGGGGGCGAGGCCCAACGGCTCAAGCTTGCGGGCTATCTCGCCGAGGCCAATAAACGCCCCACCCGTAGTGCAGGATTAGTCAAAAAAGGACGCCTGTTTTTATTTGATGAGCCCACCACGGGACTGCATTTCGATGATATTGCCAAGCTAATGAGTGCATTCCGCAGCCTTATGCAGGCAGGTCACACGGTTGTTGTCATCGAGCACAATTTAGATGTGATCTTAGCTGCTGACTGGGTCCTCGAGCTGGGGCCAAAAGGCGGACACCAAGGCGGAGAGCTCATCGCCGAGTGTGCTCCACAGGCGCTGGAATCCACGGGACAAACACCTACAGCAGTCGCACTCAGAGAGTATCAGCAAGAAATTCGTGGTCCAGAAATTAGTCCTGCCCATGAGACCGATATGATTGCCATGCCAGCTTCAGCCGATGTTGCCCTGGCAGTTGCTGAGCCACCTACGCGCAGTTATGACAGCACATCGCAGGCGATAGAAATCATCCACGCTCGTGAGCACAATTTAAAAAACATCCAAGTCTCTATCCCGCGTGACCAATTTACGGTTATTACAGGGGTATCAGGTTCGGGCAAATCCACCTTAGCTTTTGACATCCTTTTTAATGAGGGGCAACGCCGCTTTTTAGAGTCTCTTAATGCCTATGCCCGTTCGATAGTACAGCCGGCAGGACAACCTGATGTGGATGCTATTTATGGAATTCCACCTACCGTTGCAATTGAGCAGCGCACCAGTCGTGGTGGTCATAAGTCCACAGTGGGCACCATGACCGAAATCCATCATTTTTTACGCCTGCTTTATTTAAATTTAGCCACCCAATACTGTCCCGATTGCCAAGTCAAAGTCGAAGCACAAAGCCCCGAGCAAATACTGGCTCATATCTTGCAACACTATGGCGGGCAAAAGATTACCTTATTGGCTCCCTTGGTAGTTGCCCGCAAAGGCTACTACACCGACCTAGCCCAATGGGCTAATAGCAAGGGTTACGCACAACTGCGCGTTAACGGCGACTGGGTAAGCACGCGTGATTGGCCACGATTGGAGCGTTACAAAGATCACTATATCGAACTGCCAGTAGCCCAACTAACGATTGACCCCAACCAAGAACAAGACCTGCGTCACGGTATCCAACAAGCGCTGGAATACGGCCATGGACACCTACAAGTGCTGGTTGGTGAACATATCGAGGATTATTCAGTTAGCCGCTCGTGCCCCCAGTGTCAGCGCAGCTTTCCTGCCCCCGATCCACGCTTGTTTTCTTATAACTCGCGCTATGGGTGGTGCGAAGGATGCTATGGAACAGGCCTGAAACTCAAAGGTTTTGATGCCGAACAAACAGGTGAAGAGCAAAAGTGGTTGGATGATGAACACAGCGCAGACGCCCATATTTGCGGCCAATGCCAAGGCCAGCGCCTGAATTCAGTCGCCTTGAATTATTTTTGGCAAGAACACTCCATCGCAGCCCTTTCCGCCATGACCGTACAACAAGCCAGCAGCTTTTTTGCAGGCCTCAGCCGACAAGGCCGCGAGGCAGAAATTGCGCGTGACATTTTTAATGAAATCGAGCACCGGCTGCATTTCTTGCTTACGGTTGGGTTAGGTTATTTGGGCATGGATCGCTCGGCCCAAACCTTGTCTGGCGGCGAGGCGCAACGTATCCGCCTGGCCGCGCAACTGGGCTCAAACCTGCAGGGTGTCTGCTACGTACTGGACGAGCCCACCATTGGCTTGCACCCCCGTGACAACCAAATTTTGCTACAAGCACTACAACGCCTGCAAGCACATGGCAACACCCTCGTGGTGGTTGAGCACGACGAAGACACCATCTGTGCCGCTGATCATATTATTGACTTAGGGCCTGGTGCAGGTATACGCGGCGGTCAAATCGTGGCCAGTGGTACGGTCGATGAAATCCGCGCACACCCTGAATCCGTGACCGGACAGTACCTACGTGCGCCTATTCAGCACTCGCTCACGGCCCGACGCCCGATTGAAAAAACACAACCCAAGCTAGAAATTCGCGGGGCCCGTGCGCACAACCTCAAAGACATCAATGCACAACTACCCTTGCAACGATTAACCGTCATCACCGGGGTATCGGGCTCTGGCAAATCAAGTCTGGCCCATGAGGTTTTACTTAAAAACCTCAAAATGGCATTACACAAAGACAACAAAACCAAGGCCGATGACAAAGCCAACGACAAAGAGGATGCTAATTCAAACTCAAACACAGCACCCAAATGGCACAACTGCGATTCCCTACAAGGATGGGAATCACTCGAACGGGTACTGGAAGTTGATCAAACACCCATTGGCAAGACGCCACGCTCTTGCCCAGCGACCTACGTAGGTTTTTGGGATCATATCCGCCGACTGTTTGCGCAAACGCGTGAAGCACGCATGCGCGGCTGGAATGCCTCGCGGTTTTCCTTTAACACTGGCCAAGGCCGTTGCGACCAATGCGGTGGACGCGGAATGCTAACCATGGAAATGAGCTTTTTACCAGACATCGCGGTGCCCTGTGACAGCTGTCACGGGTTTCGCTTTAATCCGGACACACTGGGCATTCATTGGCAGGGAAAAAATATCGGCGAAATCCTGCGTATGGATGTGGACACAGCCGTTGATTTTTTCTCGGCCCATCCACGAATCCTGCAACCCCTGCGTCTGATGCAAGACGTTGGTCTGGGCTACCTCACACTTGGCCAGCCCTCACCGACATTATCTGGTGGCGAGGCCCAACGGCTGAAACTGGTCACCGAGCTAAGCAAAGCACGTGTTGACGAAGGGCTAACCCGCAGCGGGCCCGTCCAACACAGCACACCCACCTTATACGTACTCGATGAGCCAACCGTAGGGCTGGCCACGGCCGACGTAGAAAAACTGCTGCACGTCTTGCATCGACTGTGTGACGCGGGCCATACCATTGTGGTCATTGAACACCACCCTGACATCATGGCCCAAGCCGATTGGATTATTGATTTGGGCCCCGAAGGCGGGGACGCAGGCGGTCATATTGTGGTTCAAGGCCCACTGCAAAAAATAATGACAACACGACAGTCCTATACAGGGAAAGCCTTGCAGAGCTTTTTGTCACGCCACGACTCAGTTCTTAAAAGCACCGATAAGAAAGAAGACACCGAGGCAAAAGAAAGCACAGAAGGTAACGCGGAAAACGAGGTAGATCATAGCAACGCTGAAAAATAGCCTCTAAGCAGTCTACGCTTAGGGCTAACCTGAGACCCGCTTAGGGACAAACAAGCACTTGGTCAATCGCCCGTTGAGCAACTAATAAACCCATGGTAGCTGTCATACTCATAGCGGAGCCATAACCCGAGCAAGACAATCCCTGCAAAGGGTCTGCGTCTTGAGCCCAGGCGGGCGGCAGCACGGTTTCCTCGGCAAACCAAAACGCATGGATATGCATTTTCGCTGGCCGCTGATTGCTTTTGCGTGGGCCTGCTGGCCACCCATGTTGCTTGCGCAGGCGTTGTCGCAACCGCGATAATAAAGCATCATGCGTTGCCAAAGATAGATCACCCTCTTTTAAAGTCATGGGGTTGCGTTTGCCTCCAGCAGCCCCACACACTAATAATTTTTTATCAGTGTGTTCACGTGCCGCCAAAACCAGAGCTACTTTGGCATTGAGATCATCGGTGCAATCAATGATTACCTGTTCGGTACCCGCAAAGAATGCGGCCGCATTTTCAGTGGTCACAAAGTCATCAACCAAATGCACACGACAATGGCGATTAATTTCGTCAATACGCTCTGCCATGACCTCAATTTTGCTTCGTCCCAAAGTGCTCTCGAGTGCGGGTAGCTGCCGATTAATATTAGAAGCGCTAACAATATCCATATCAACCAAAGTCAGGGCACCAATGCCACTGCGCGCTAACGTTTCCACACACCAACTGCCCACGCCACCAATCCCGGCCACCACCACATGGGCTTGCTGCAATTTGTGCACACTTTGATCGCCAAACAAACGGTTCAAACCATCAAAACGGCGTGCATTGTCTTTATGACTACTCATCACTCTTTCATTAACTCCATTAACAGCACCACATCCCACACCCAGTATGGTAATTTTAGGTAGAATCTATATCTTTGGAAACCAAGCATACGCTTAGTCATTATGTACTTACAACCCCCTTCTGCGGCCTCTTTTAGTCGTCTCAGCGAACTTGAACTCAATCATTCGATGCATGAAACCTTGCGTCAGTGGCATCCACAACAACCTTTGTGGGTATTTGCCTATGCCTCGCTGATTTGGCGCCCCGAGTTTCCAACTCTCGCGCAGCGCCCAGCCACTTTACATGGGTATCACCGATCTTTATGCCTGTGGTCACGCATCAACCGCGGAACCCCCGAGCTACCGGGCTTGGTCTTTGCCCTTGA
Source organism: Paenalcaligenes sp. (assembly GCA_035301625.1). GTDB lineage: Bacteria > Pseudomonadota > Gammaproteobacteria > Burkholderiales > Burkholderiaceae_B > Paenalcaligenes. The sequence continues at coordinate 8,005 of DATGTW010000053.1, read as the reverse complement.
TCGCGGGGGCAGTTGTGAGGGCGTAGTCTACCAACTGCCTAATGACCAGGTACGCGATATTTTCCCGCGCCTTTGGCAACGCGAAATGCCCAGTGGCTCGTACGTACCCAAATGGCTAAACTGTGAGACAGACCAAGGACAAGTAACTGCACTGACCTTTGTCATGCGCCGCAATTGCCCTGCCTATGCGCCTCAGATCCCGCTGGTCCAACAGCGCGATATCATCAGTCAGGCCCATGGCGTCAATGGCGCTTGCCTGGACTATGTGCTCGAGACGCACCGTGCACTCGAAGAAAGCGGCATCCATGACCCTAAACTTAGCCGCTTGATCCATTATCTCAATCTGCATCAGTTAAATTAATTACCCTACTACGGAAACAACCATGAGCCTTGCTGACTATCGTAACGAATACGGCAAATACCAGCTCCCTGACAAAGATTTGCTCAACGACCCCAAAGAGCAATTTCATAAGTGGCTCAAAGATGCCATGGACAACAACGCACCTGAACCCACAGCCATGACCTTGAGCACAGTTAACAAAGAGGGACAACCGACCGCGCGTATTGTACTGCTCAAGGGCTATGATGCTAATGGCTTATGCTTTTATTCGAATTACGAATCTAGAAAAGGCCAGGAACTTGTCCAAAACAGCAAAGCCTGTTTGTCATTCTTTTGGCCTACGATGCAGCGCCAAGTACGCTTTGAAGGGTCAGTCAAACGCACTCCACGTAGCGAATCACAGGCGTATTTCCGCAGCCGCCCTTTATCTTCCAAAATCAATGCTTGGGCCTCGCCGCAGAGCAAACCCATCAGCAGCGATGATTTGCGCGAACGCAGTGAGCACTACGCACAACTGCTGGGGGCTGACCCCGAGTGTCCACCCTTTTGGGGGGGGTATTACCTGCAGCCTGAATATATCGAATTTTGGCAAGGGCGCACCGACCGACTACATGATCGCTATGCCTTTAGTGACAACAAAGACGGCGGCTGGACCATTACACGTTTAGGCCCTTAATCTATGTATGACATCCAATGCGTTATTGTCGGCGCCGGCGTTGTTGGCTTGGCCATTGCTCGTACCCTGAGCAAACACGGGCTCGAGGTCCTGGTGCTCGAGCAACACGCCCACATCGGCTTTGAGGTTAGCTCGCGCAACTCGGAAGTCATTCATGCGGGCATCTACTACCCCAAAGATAGCCTCAAAGCCAACCTATGTTTGCGTGGAAAAAATCTGCTTTATGACTTTTGCCAGCACTACCATGTGCCGCACCAAAAAATAGGTAAACTCATTATCGCCCACGGTATTGCTGGGCAGCACCAACTGGCTAAATTACAAGCCAACGCAAAAGCATGTGGCCTACATGATCTACAGCTCTTGGATGCAGCCCAAGCTCGTGCCATCGAACCTCAGGTGCAGTGTGATGCAGCGCTTTACAGCCCTTCTACCGGGATTATTGACAGCCACAGCCTCATGCTAAGCCTACAGGGTCTTAGCGAGCAGGACGGCGCTCAAATTGTGCTTAACACACCCGTATCTGCATTGCGCCGACACCCAGACAGCGGTTTTATTGTTGATATCCAGGACCAAGATTACCAACTGCATTGCCAATACCTCATCAATGCTGCAGGCATCCATGCCCCTCAACTAGGTACTGCCTTAACGCCCACACCCATCGTCCAGAAATACTGTAAAGGCCATTATTTTAGCTATCAGGGTGCCAACCCATTTAACCACCTGATCTACCCCCTCCCTGATAACGAGGGATTAGGAGTCCACAGCTGCCAAGATTTGGCCGGTCAATTGCGTTTTGGGCCTGATGTGCAATGGGTTGATGAAATCAATTATGATCCCGACCCTGCCCGCCGAACTTTGTTTTATGAGACCATCCGTAAATACTGGCCTGATATTGAAAAAGAACGCTTGCAGCCCGATTTTTGCGGCATTCGACCCAAAGTCGCAGGCCCTGGAGAGCCCGCAGCTGACTTTCAAATACTGGGACCCAAAAACCACCAAATCCCTGGGCTCGTCCAACTATATGGCATAGAATCACCTGGGCTGACCGCCTGTCTAGCCATCGGTGAATATGTACAGCAACAATTGCAGCCATCACAAAACACCGACAATGCCACAACATTCGATTTTTAATCTTTAATTATTAGTTATTAGAGTATTCACAGGTTTTTCAAAACATGCACGATTTTATTCTCACCCTTTCATGCGCTGACCGTACCGGCATTGTGCATGCCGTTAGTGGCTGGCTATTAAAACAAGAAGGCAACATCCTGGAAGCCCAGCAATATGGCGACCCAGAAACAAAGCAGTTTTTTTTACGCATCCACTTTGGTTTGCCAACCCCCAGCACCCCAAAAGATCTACGCGAACGCTTTGATATCGTGGCACGTGCATTTAATATGGATGCCCATTTTTATGATGCTCAACGCCCAGCCCGTCTCTTGCTGCTGGTGAGCAAACAAGGGCACTGTCTAAACGATCTGCTTTTTCGTTGGCGCGAAAACCAACTATCTGTAGACATCGCAGCAGTAGCATCCAACCATGAAACCCACATGGACATGGTCAAGTCCTACGGCATCCCTTATTATCACCTGCCCGTCACATCAGAAACCAAAGTCCAGCAAGAGCAGCAAATACTGGGTTTGGTGGACGAACTCAATATTGATCTGGTTGTCCTGGCACGCTACATGCAGATCCTGACCCCACAAGCCTGTGAAGTCCTCTCGGGCAAGGCCATCAATATTCACCATAGTTTTTTGCCTAGTTTTAAAGGAGCACGCCCCTACCACCAAGCACACGCGCGTGGGGTAAAAATTATTGGTGCCACAGCCCACTATGTCACCAAAGACCTTGACGAAGGTCCCATCATCGAACAAGACATTGCACACGTCAATCACACCATGAATGCACAAGACCTCACACGAGTAGGCAGTGACATCGAATCAATGGTGCTCGCCCGCGCAGTGAAAGCTCATGTCGAGCATCGGATCTTGCTTAATGGCCAACGCACCATTGTTTTCCGTTAGGGCAACGGGACTGCACGCGCAGTCCAATCAGCTGTTGAGTTACTGCACTGCTGGGGATGCCGTATTACTGAGATACCGCGTTGCAGAAATACGCCGGTCTTTTACACGGCATCCACTAACCAGCTTTCGAGCTCTAGCAAAGCGGGTTCAGGTTCACTTTCTGTAGGATAACTAAAGAAATAGCGCTCGGGCACCCGTAACACATGAGGCACAGGGCGAATTAACTCGCCAGAATCTAAATGCTCACGCGCTAAAAACCAAGGCATCAATCCCAGCCCCATCCCTGCGCGCACCGCTGCCAAAATCATGGAAAACAACTCATAACGCGGCCCCACACTCATTGCAGGCAAATCTCCATAACCTTGGCTGCGATACCAATCCCGCCACGCATCAGGTCGGGATACCATATGAAAATGCACCAAATGCTCTAGCCGCTGGTCAGCGCGTGCCCATGCTGCAGCCGTACACACGGGCACCAATTTTTCTTCGTAAAATAAGGCACTGCCTTGTGTCCCTGGCCACAACTGCACAGCATGATAAATGGCAGCATCAAAAGGGTGGTCACTAAACTTAAAAGGCAAGGTACGTGTCGAAAGGTTAACGGTAACATCTGGATGCTCACGCAGAAATAAGTTTAGCCTGGGTAATAACCAATGAGTCGCTAAAGTAGGCAACACAGCAATATGCAAACTACGCCCCATGGCCGCCCTGGAGATTAAACTCAGAGTATCCTTTTCCAACTGCTCTAAATGACGCCGAATACGGGCAGCATACTCACGACCCGCCTCTGTGAGCGCCAAGCGACGCCGCACACGAACAAATAAAGCCACCCCCAAGCTTTCCTCTAAATTAGTGACCTGTCGATACACAGCACTATGTGAAAGAGACAGCTCTTCGGCAGCTCGCGAGAAACTGCCTAAACGAGCGGTGGCCTCAAACGCCTGTAACGCCCCTAAACTGGGAACCCCAAAACGCATTAAACTTCCTTGAACAAATACAATACTGCCATTAAAAACATCCGAATCAAGTGCATCACCTGACTGAACACACACTTAAAGATAAGGGTTATCCCTAGGCTGTTTACAATGACTGAAAATAATCGCCAGCTTTACCAACCTTTAGCCCAATACATGCAAAGATAACACGTTAATGTGCAAATAAATCAATTGATAATTGCGTTTAATGCAAATAAGCTAGTAGCAGTAGGTTTATTCATCTTATGCCATATGAGGGTAGAGCCATGCCACGCCTAGGTGGACATATTCTTGTTGAACAGCTCAAACAACAAGGCGTAGAGCAGGTATTTTGTGTACCTGGTGAAAGCTATTTAGCCGTACTGGACGGCCTGCACGACGCTGACATTTCTTTGACAGTATGCCGCCAAGAAGGCGGAGCAGCCATGATGGCCGAGGCCTACGGCAAACTCACAGGCCAGCCTGGCATCTGCATGGTGACACGTGGCCCAGGGGCAACCAATGCCTATGCGGGTGTTCATATCGCTAAACAGGACTCAACGCCGATGATTCTCTTTGTCGGTCAGATCCGTCGCGATATGCGAGATCGCGAGGCCTTTCAAGAAATGGATTACAAAAGGGTTTTTGGTGATCAGGCCAAGTGGGTCACCGAAATTGATCAAATAGAGCGCATCCCGGAAATCCTGTCGCGAGCCTTTCACGTCGCAACCTCAGGACGCCCAGGACCCGTCGTCATCGCGTTGCCCGAAGACATGCTCACAGAAACTGCTGCAGTGCCTGATGCGCCACACTACCAGCCTGTCGAGACTGTACCCTCGGCAGCCCAACTACAAGAACTATCCCAGCAATTAAGGCAAGCCAAACAACCCATTGCCATATTGGGGGGTAGCCGCTGGTCAGCTCAAGCCTGCGCACAATTCGCCCAGCTGGCCCAACAATGGCAACTACCGGTAGCAGTACAATTCCGTCGCCAACAGCTCTTTCCCACCGATCACCCTTATTTTGTGGGTGACCTAGGCTTGGGTACCAACCCGGATTTACTCAAATACATTGCTGATTCGGATTGTGTCCTTTTACTGGGTGGGCGTATGTCCGAAGTCCCTAGCCAAAGTTACACTCTATTTGATATTCCTAATCCCAAGGCACACCTCATTCATGTCCACCCAGATCCACTGGAACTCAATCGAGTGTATCGCGCTGATCTAGCACTTTGTGCTGCCCCACATGATTTTGTCAAAGCATTACATAGCAGCCCTCAGGCTAATGACAGCATGCAGCGTGACAACGCAGCTTTCACCACTCTTAAAAATAGCTATCAGCAATGGACTGACACCGATCGCATCCAGAGCCCAGGCGAATTGCAAATGGCCACAGTAATTAAATATCTGGCTGACACCCTGCCCAAGGACGCTATCCTCGCGAATGGTGCTGGCAACTACGCCACCTGGGTGCACCGTTTCTATCCGTTTCGCAAGTACGGCACCCAGCTGGCCCCCACATCGGGCTCAATGGGATACGGTTTACCTGCAGCAGTCGCCGCCAAACGTACCTTGCCCGACAAAACAGTCATCTGCTTTGCCGGTGACGGCTGCTTTATGATGCATGGCCAAGAGTTCGCAACCGCAGTGCAATATAATTTGCCCATCATCGTACTCATCATCGACAACGCCATGTATGGGACGATACGCATGCACCAAGAAGGGGATTACCCGGGGCGTCCCAGTGGCACAGACCTGCGCAACCCCGACTTTGCAGCTTATGCTCAGGCCTTTGGCGGGCATGGCGAGCGTGTCACCAAAACAGCTGACTTTGCGCCTGCATTTGCACGCGCCCAAGCCAGCGGCAAACCCGCCCTCATCCATTGCTTCATCGATCCCGAGGCTATTAGCCCGACACGCACCTTGACTGAAATCCAAGAATCTGCCCAAGCTAAAAAGTAGATTCACTAAACACTTTTTGATAATTGATTAATGGATTTCACTTTGAACTTCGTTAATCGCTCGACTGAAAGAAAGTAGGAGCCCTTATGTCATCAAGACCCACATTCAATTGGGAAGACCCCTTTTTACTCGATGCTCAGCTAACCGAAGACGAGCGCATGGTTCGTAAAGCGGCACGAGCTTATTGCCAAGAAAAGCTCGAACCGCGCGTTCTGGAAGCCTTCCGTCATGAACAAACTGATGTAGCAATCTTTAAAGAAATGGGCGAGCTCGGCTTGTTAGGCCCCACCATTCCCGAAGAATATGGGGGCTCGGGTTTAAATTATGTCTGCTATGGCCTCATTGCTCGCGAGGTAGAACGCGTAGACTCAGGTTATCGCTCTATGATGAGCGTACAATCATCACTCGTAATGGTCCCCATCAACGAGTTTGGTACTGAAGAACAAAAGAAAAAATACCTGCCTAAGTTAGCCTCTGGAGAATGGATTGGCTGCTTTGGCCTGACCGAACCCAACCACGGCTCTGATCCTGGCAGCATGGAAACTCGTGCTAAAAAAGTAGATGGTGGCTATATCCTGACAGGGACTAAAACCTGGATTACCAACTCACCCATCGCCGATGTATTTATCGTTTGGGCCAAAGTTGTTGGTGGCGAGGACGATGGCAAGATCCGCGGTTTCATCCTGGAAAAAGGTGCCCAAGGCTTAAGCGCACCCACCATTCATGGCAAAGTAGGTTTACGCGCCTCTATCACCGGTGAGGTCGTAATGGACGAGGTCCAGGTAGCCGAAGATCAAATGCTGCCAAAAGTAGCAGGTCTACGCGGCCCATTTACATGCTTAAACTCAGCCCGATATGGCATTGCATGGGGGGCATTGGGTGCTGCTGAGTTTTGTTGGCATACCGCACGTCAGTACACCTTGGATCGTAAACAGTTTGGCCGCCCTCTGGCCGCCAACCAACTAATCCAAAAGAAACTGGCCGACATGCAAACAGAAATCACCTTGGGTTTACAAGGTTGCCTGCGTTTAGGTCGTATGAAAGACGAAAATACAGCCGCGGTAGAAATCACATCGATACTCAAACGTAATTCATGCGGTAAAGCCCTGGATGTCGCACGCATGGCTCGTGACATGCTGGGTGGTAACGGTATTTCAGATGAATTTGGCGTCGCCCGTCATCTGGTCAACCTCGAAGTAGTAAATACCTACGAAGGGACCCATGATATTCATGCCCTAATTTTAGGTCGTGCACAGACAGGCATTCAGTCATTCTTTTAAGGTATTAGCTAGCTTGCTAGCATGCCTGAATAAAAGAAATTACCAATAAAAAAGCCGCAGAATAAAAACTGCGGCTTTTTTTATAGTATGAGTAATTTACGCATCAGCACTGGGGCTCTTTCCGGCGAAATGAGCCAACCAGCCTTTGGCCAGACGATAATAAATCCAAATCAATGCAAGTAAACCTGTAATCCAGCCAATGAAAATCAAGGTGAGAACCCAGCTAACAATTAGCCACAAAAGGCCCCACCAAAATGTTTTTATAATCCAGTCAAAGTGAGCCGCATAAACAGTACCAGCGACCTCACTGCGCTTGTAGTAAGTCACCACAACCGCGGCAATCACAGCTAGTGCAAAAACAGCACCAACAATCCCAACTGAAAAAAGAGCATAAATAGCATGCGTTAAATTTCTAAGTGATAGCCCTGTCTCGTGCTCGGGCTGCTGAAGCTGGGACATGCATTCCTCCATAGTTGATACAAAGCATTGGTGGCTTTATTCTACTCTTTTTCTACTCGTCTGGGCTAATGCTCTTGTGCATTGCTTGACAAGTTATCTTTAATGCCTTTTGCTACAGGACAACTTCTGCTTTCCGGTCTGCGCGCGTTGTTTTTCTACAGTTCATCTTTATTCCAGGGTGTTTTTGCGCATTGAGCCGGCAATAAAAAACCCCACATGGAGGGTTTCCATGCGGGGTCGGTAGGGTGTGCCTGACGATGACCTACTTTCACAGGCGCAAAGCCCACTATCATCGGCGCTAAGGCGTTTCAC
>DATGTW010000052.1:0-8340 GCA_035301625.1 Paenalcaligenes sp. | reverse complement strand
GGCGGCCGGTGGGTACTATTCAGAACAAGAATTTAATCTCGACCCTTTACTAGATATTCGTCAGAGTTTGGTCGAGGTAGGGCGTTCATGTATTCATGCTAATTACCGTACCGGGCGGGTCATCATGCTTTTGTGGTCTGGCATTGCAGCCCTTATGCGGGTTGGGGGCTATCGTTATTTGCTCGGATGCGCCAGTGTGAGTCTGCGCGATGATGGAGTGACCGCAGCCGAGGTATGGCGACATGCCCAAGAGAGTATGGCTAAGAATGCTCATATACCCCCTTTACAACCTATCTATCGTTATCCAGTAGAAAAACTCAATAGCACTTTACCAGCGCGCATACCGCCACTCATCAAGGGTTATCTCAATCTGGGTGCAGTCATTTGCGGTGCGCCTGCTTGGGATCCAGACTTTAATACAGCTGACTTTCCTATTTTGCTTGATTTAGAGTATCTCGACGAACGTTATCGCAAACATTTCAACCTCTGAGCGTTGGCTACAGTACTTTAATCGACGCCTTGATGTGTCAGATTTGTGCTTCTTGTCATCATAGTGTCATATTGATTTAATATCCTATAGGCAATGAAGCTTTTACACACTGCTAGCCATAGCGGTGGTACTGTTTTTATGCGAATTCAATATTTTTTTAGCCCTTTGCTGCTGGCGTTGATGACGCTATTTGCGCTGACTGCCCATGCTGTCAATATCACTGGTGCCGGCGCATCTTTGCCGTATCCAGTTTATGCTAAATGGGCTGCCGAATATCACCAAGAGAGCACCAAACAGGTTAATTACCAGTCAATAGGCTCCGGTGGGGGGCAACAACAAATCATTGTGGGTACGGTCGCTTTTGGTGCAACCGATGATCCCATGACAGGCCAAGAACTCCAAAAAGAACAATTGCTCCAATTTCCCGCTGTTATTGGGGGTATTGTACCTGTGGTCAATTTGCCGGGCATTAAACCGGGTCAATTGCGTTTGACCGGGCCGTTGCTGGCAGATATTTATTTAGGCAAAATCACCCGTTGGGATGATCCGGCCATTCAATCTGCTAATCCTGACCTGTCTCTGCCAGCGCGGGAAATTGTGGTTGTGCATCGCTCGGATGGCTCAGGAACGACGTTTAATTGGACCAATTATCTCGCCAAGGTATCTCCGGAATGGGATTCACAGGTAGGGGTAGGCAAAGCTGTAAAGTGGCCGATTGGCCAAGGTGGCAAGGGGAACGAAGGGGTAGCCGCTTATGTACGGCAATTAAATTATTCCATCGGTTATCTCGAGTATGCCTATGCCGTTCAAAATGAATTGTCTTGGACTTATTTGAAAAACAAAGCGGGGCGCTTTGTTGCACCTAATGAACATAGTTTTACGGCAGCGACGCTGCAAGCGGATTGGGCAGGCACGCCCGGCTTTGGAGTTGTCTTGACAGATGTTGCAGGGGCTGATTCCTGGCCCATCACGGCGGCTTCATTTATTTTGGTTAAAACAACTCAAAAACATCCTCAACGCGGCAAAGCAGTGCTGTCATTTTTTGATTGGGTATTCCACCATGGGCAACAAACAGCTTTGGATTTACATTATGTCCCATTGCCGGAACCCTTGGTTGATGCCATCCAATCTGCCTGGAAGAACAAGCTGCACACCTCGACAGGAGCTACTTTGTGGCCTTGATGTTAACTCTGAATCCAAACGTTGGTGCACATGAAGCCTAGTCAAAACGTTTTTCTAGATTTCCTCTTTAAAAACGTCACACGCGCATTTGCCTTTTTTGTGTTTCTATTGTTATTGGCAATTATTGTGGCGCTGCTGTATGAAAGTCGGGAGTCTATTGCGACTTTTGGGTTTTCCTTTTTGTGGACCAACGAATGGGACCCAGTCAACCATCAGTATGGGGCCTTGGTTCCTATGGTTGGTACTATACTGACTTCGTTGATTGCTTTACTGATTGCCGTTCCTGCATCGTTTGGTATCGCAATGTTTCTGACCGAGCTGGCACCAGTCTGGCTACGGCGCCCTTTGGGCGTTGCCATCGAGATGCTCGCAGCCATTCCTTCCATTATTTATGGCATGTGGGGGTTGTTTGTTTTTGTGCCACTTTTCCAGCGCAATGTACAGCCTTATATCATCGATTGGTTTTCTGGGATTCCTGTCCTCAATGCCATTTTTTCTGGGCCGCCCTTTGGTATTGGTTTATTCACAGCAGGTTTAATCCTGTCCATCATGATTACGCCTTTTATCACGGCGGTGATGCGGGATGTTTTCGAAGCTGTGCCCCCGATGCTCAAAGAGTCTGCCTATGGACTGGGCAGTACCATCTGGGAGGTGATGTGGAAGGTTGTTCTGCCCTTTACCCGCAATGGAGTGATTGGTGGCATTATGCTCGGTTTGGGCCGTGCCTTAGGTGAGACCATGGCAGTGACTTTTGTAATTGGAAATGCCTTTCAATTGCCCTCATCGCTATTTTCCCCGTCAAATTCCATTGCTTCTGCGTTAGCGAATGAGTTTAATGAAGCAGGCGGGCTACAAAAAGCAGCCCTTTTAGAGCTTGGGTTAATGCTCTTTTTGATTACTGCTGTAGTGTTGGCCTTATCCAAGTTTTTGGTCATGCGTTTGGCCAAACAAGAAGGCCTCAAGGTTTAAAGCGGGGGTAAATCATGCGCACGACTCAAACGCATACTATTCAACTCACCAACCCAATTTACCGACGACGTCAGCGGCTCAATAAAGTGATGCTGTTTGTTGCTGCCTTGGCCGTGTTATTTGGGTTGTTTTGGTTGTTTTGGATTATTTTGACGCTGCTGTATAAAGGGGCAGCGGCTTTGTCTTGGACCTTGTTTACCGAATCTACTCCCCCTCCTGGGGCTGCAGGCGGCTTGTTGAATGCTATTTTAGGTAGTTTGATGATGTCTGGGGTGGGGACTTTAGTCGGCACACCCATAGGTATCCTGGCGGGCACTTATCTGGCCGAATATGGCAATCGAGGTTGGCTTGCACCGACGACGCGTTTTCTGAATGATGTATTGTTGTCTGCCCCCTCGATAGTGATAGGTCTATTTATATATACCGTTTATGTGGTTCAGGTGGGTCATCACTCGGGTTGGGCAGGTGCTTTTGCTTTGGCCATCATTGTCATCCCTGTAGTGGTGCGCTCGACAGATAATATGTTGACACTGGTACCCAATAGTTTGCGCGAAGCAGCTGCAGCTTTAGGTTGCCCACAGTGGCGCATCGTAACGATGATTTGTTATCGGGCAGCACGCTCGGGCATTATTACTGGTGCTTTGCTCGCTATTGCGCGCATCGCTGGCGAGACTGCACCGTTGCTCTTTACTGCATTAAACAATCAGTTTTTAACCTTGAACATGAACGAACCTATGGCTAATTTACCTGTGGTCATTTTCCAATTTGCAGCCAGTCCGTTCAAAGATTGGAACCAGCTCGCCTGGGCAGGGGCCGCGCTGATTACATTATTTGTGTTGTTGTTAAATATTCTCGCGCGCGTTTGGTTTAGAAAGAAATAAATACGGCATGGGCTCAGTACCCATACCAAGTTTTTTAGGGCAAAAAAATGAGTCATCCATTTGAAAATACACCTGCCTCGGCTCACCGACAGGATGCGGCAAATATAAAAATAGAGGTTAAAGACCTCAATTTTTATTATGGCCAATTTCATGCGCTCAAAAATATAAATATGTTTGTTAAAGAAAACAAGGTTACTGCATTTATTGGCCCATCTGGGTGCGGTAAGTCCACTCTTTTACGCACATTAAATCGCATGTTCGAGCTTTATCCAGGACAGCGTGCCGAGGGGCAAATACTGCTGGATGGTGAAGATCTACTGACCTCTAAACTGGATATTTCCCTGATTCGCGCCAAGGTGGGCATGGTGTTTCAAAAGCCAACCCCTTTTCCCATGAGTATTTATGACAATATTGCCTTTGGTGTGCGTTTATTTGAGCGCCTAAGCAAGGGGGAAATGGACGAACGCGTGGAATGGGCGCTGACCAAAGCGGCTTTGTGGAATGAGGTCAAAGATAAATTGCATCAAAGCGGAAATGGGTTGTCCGGTGGGCAGCAGCAACGTTTATGTATTGCTAGGGGAATTGCCATTAAGCCCGAGGTGCTTTTGTTAGACGAGCCTTGTTCTGCTTTGGATCCTATTTCAACCGCCAAAATCGAAGAACTGATCGCCGAACTTAAAAGTGACTATACCGTTGTAATCGTGACCCACAACATGCAACAAGCGGCACGATGCTCTGACTATACCGCCTATATGTATATGGGTGAGCTCATCGAATTTGGCAAAACAGATCAGATTTTTGTGAACCCTGGCCGCAAAGAAACCGAAGAATACATCACGGGCCGCTTTGGTTAGCCTACAGGACCTGGTTCGATTTCAAATACATGCACAGTGAATAAGCGCAAATGAATGTATCATAGAGGTGTTCTATTCAAGCATTCATTGCCTACTAAAAAATACTGATAGCACAGGAAATACAGGAGCAGTGCATGAGCAATATCCAAAATGTGATTACTGATTTGGCGCCCACGGGTGTATTGCGTGTGGCCATCAATTATGGCAATCCAGTCTTAGCACAGCGTCATCCTGATACGCCCGAACCCCAAGGTGTTTCTGCAGATTTAGCGCGCGAGCTGGCCAAACGTTTAGGCTTGGAACTTCGGTTTTTGAGCTTTGATGCTGCAGGCAAGGTTTTCGAGGCTGTCTCTGATGGTGTTTGGGATCTGGCCTTTATGGCCGTTGATCCGCGCCGTGCCGAGGCCGTAGAGTTTACCGAGCCCTATGTACTAATCGAGGGCACCTATATGGTCAATGAAAATGATCCTTGGCAATCAGTCAAGGAGTTTGACCGAGAGGGGATGCGTATCGGAGTGGGCAAAGGGGCTGCCTATGATTTGTTTTTGTCGCGACACCTCGAGCATGCGACTTTGGTTCGTGGTGCGACCTCGCCCGATGCCATACGTTTGTTTGCCGATGGCGAGGCCGATTGCGCAGCAGGCGTGCGACAGCCCTTAGAGGCCTACGCAGCAGCACATCAAGGCTATCGAGTAATGCCTGATAGCTTTACCAGCATCCGGCAGGCAATGGCTGTCCCCAAAGGCCGCAAAACGGCACATGCCTATTTAGAGACTTTTATTGCTGAAATGAAGTCTAGCGGCTTCGTGGCTACCGCATTAGAAAACAGTCAGCAAACAGCAGCTACGGTGGCCCCGTAAACCGATCTACCAAACTACCCATCAGTGCTGGCAATAAAAAAGGGCTGATGCAAAAGATTGCATAAGCCCTTGTTTTATATAAGAAATTTGGTCGGGGCGGCGGGATTCGAACTCGCGACCCTCTGGTCCCAAACCAGATGCGCTACCAGGCTGCGCTACGCCCCGAAAAAAAGTATTATAGGCAGGGTTCGTATAAAATGCAAGTCTCTACTCAAGGATGTATTTTTAATAGATAGTTTGCTCAGCTCTTCATGTAGTTCATCTAAAAGGTATGATGCGATATGGTTCCCATTTTGATGTATCACCAGATCGGGATTCCACCCGCCCGTGGTTCTTATTTACGGGGTGCAACTGTGCACCCACGACGCTTTGCCAATCAAATGATTTTACTCAGCCGTTTGGGTTATCGTGGGGTTTCTTTAAAAGAGGGCATCCCTTATATTCGTGGGGAAAAGCAAGGCAAGGTTGTGATACTGACCTTTGATGATGGCTATGAAAACGTCTTCGAAAATGCCCGTCCCATACTGAAAAAGCTGGGCTTTAGCGCGACAAATTTTATCGTGACAGATTTGGTGGGCGATGTGAATCGCTGGATGCTGGCCAAGAGTAAACTTCCCGCGCAGTTGATGACAGATGCCCAAATTCGCCAATGGCATGAAGAGGGCTTTGAAATAGGGTCACATACGTGTAATCACGTGTATTTATCTCAGGCGTCGCCTGATGCACAGCGTGATGAATTAGAGCGCTCCAAAGATTACCTCGAGCAATTACTAGGCGCGTCTGTAGATTCATTTTGCTATCCCTATGGGGATATTGACGAGCAAGCAATTGATTCTGTTAAACAAGCAGGTTATCAGTGGGCTGTGGCCACACACAAGGGATTGGCACGGGCAGAGGATAATATTTGGGCTTTACCGCGAGTCAGTATCATTCGCTCTAACCATTTGTTGCGCTTTTACCAAAAAACCCTCACAAAGCTATCTGATAAAGCACGAACAATTTATTGGTAAAGGCGTTCATAACCCAAAACGATTGCACGGTATTTTTAAAAGACGTTATTGCAGGAAAAACCCTAGCCTCTGGTTTTGGCTTGGTATATAATGCTAGACTATTCTTTTCTGGTGCCCGTAGCTCAGCTGGATAGAGCAACTGCCTTCTAAGCAGTCGGTCGCAGGTTCGAATCCTGCCGGGCACGCCAGAGGCCAACCTTTCTTATAGGTATGGGCTAGCCAGCCAAATAATGCGATTACGCAGCTTTTTTCTAAAGGGTATTTTCTCTAAATTCTCTAGCGTGACTGGCTCGGCCGTTTCGATTTCCCGGTCTATTTTATTTTCTATTTCTTTGGCCAGGTTGTGGCTATAGACTTCAATATCCAGTTCAAAATTCAAGCGTAAACTGCGTGCGTCAATATTGGATGAGCCTACATAGCTCCAGGCACCATCAATAGTCAGCAATTTAGAGTGATTGAAATTACCCGTAGCGTGCCAGACACGGCAGCCGCTGCAGATGATCTGATCGAGCTGTGCAGTCATCGCATAGTCAACGAGCTTTAAGTTATTTTTCTTGGGAATCACAATATCTACCTGCACCCCCCTGCGTGCGGCTGTGTTCAGGGCGCCAATAAGAACTAAATCAGGGATGAAATAGGGAGACTGTATGCGTATGTGGCGTTTGGCAACAGCGATGGCACCCAAAAGCATATTGTGCGTGCTGGCTAAAAAGCGATCGGGTCCAGAGCGAATGCAGCGTGCTGGCACATGAGGCTCAGGGGCATTCCCCAAGTCAACATCAAACCATAGGTTGTAATCCAATTCCTCTTTTGTGGTGAACTCCCAATCATGGGCAAAAGCAGACAGGATTTGTGCGACGATAGGGCCTTGTACTTTGAAATGTGTATCTTGATCTGGCTTGTTATCAGAGAACTCGCTGCAAAAACCTTCGCGAATATTCATACCACCCGTAAAGCCTTTATTGCCGTCGATGATCAATACCTTGCGGTGACTGCGCAGATTGGCATAGGGCATCCTGATCCCAAACGGGTTTGTCATGAACAAAGCGCTACGGATCTTGTACTTTCTAAGTAAACGAATGCTAGGAGGGCGTGAATAACGTGAACCCACAGCATCAATAAGTACCTTGATGACAACCCCGCGTTCTTTGGCGCGTTTTAGCGCATCAATAAACTGCCGGCCCATGCGATCATTATCAAAAATGTAGGTTTGCAAAGCAATGGTTTTTTGGGCGTTTTCTATGGCTTGTAGCATGCGCGGATAAGCCTCATCCCCTCCATTAAGCATTTCGATGCGATTGCCCGAACGCAATTGGAAATGACTGATCCTGTCGCCCAAAATGTGCAGGGGCTCGAATTGCTCGCCCATATGGTGGGCCAGGTCAGAGATAGGAGGTGATTGATAGTTGCTAAATGATTTTAGCTGTTTGTCGCGCTCTTCTGAGATCTGGCTTTTTCTAATGCGGTTGATGCCAGCCACAAAGTACAGAATGGGGCCCAATAGCGGTGACATGATAATGACCCCGACCCAACTGATCGCAGCGCGCACATCGTTTTTGGACATGGCTGCGTGAATCGCCGCAGTCACACCCATTAAAAGACCCAAAATAGCAGCTACGTGTGGCCAGTATTCACTGAAGAAACCTTGGAGAAGTCGATGAAGTTCAGGCAGATCTAGGTGCATACGATGTAAAAAGGTCACTGTAAAAGTTTGGGGTGGCCTTTTGGCCTTGTTAAGACCTAGAGTTTAGCATCGTTGCATAATTTTTTTACGTTTTATGCCTATTTTCGGGCTTTTGCATGCCTTTGTCTGGCTGCTTTGCGAGAACGTTGTTGCTCATTGCCCTGCAAGAGTTGTTTTTTGATATCTCATTGCGCTCGGAACATGTGCAAAACATTTTTTCCGGGTATTTTTGTGTCGGTAGCTTTTTATAGATTTCGGGCAAAAAAAATCCCTCGCTATAGCGAAGGATAATTTGGGGTGACTGATGGGACTCGAACCCACGACAACCGGAATCACAATCCGGGGCTCTACCAACTGAGCTACAGCCACCTCTACTGCGTAAAAAAGTAACTATAGCACAAAATAAAAAG
>DATGTW010000051.1:0-12294 GCA_035301625.1 Paenalcaligenes sp. | reverse complement strand
GTGTCTGGATGCCACAAAATAGCCAGTGGCCCCAAGCATTTGAACATAAGGCAAATTATAGCAAACTATGACTGCTAAACTTGCTAAGCCCTGTATTTTAACAGAAATCCACTAAATTAACAGTGATATAGCTGCTAAAACATAAAAATCCAAATACCTGTTTAGCGTGAGCGACGCTGAACAGCGCGTCGCGTCAGTTGGGACTCATGTGCATCAGCATGACGAGGCTGCCAATCATCACGTTGACCACGACGCCCACGACCTTTGCGCGCACGAGGCGCACTACGACGAGCCGGCGAACCACGATCAGAACTGCGCTTTGATGCGCGCTTTCGACCGCGACCGCCACTGCGCTCTGCCCGCTCGTCTTGAGGGTGGCCATTAGGCAATCCCCCACTCACTAGCAGGCCCGTCCCTGTGGCATCACCTACCAGGAAAGGTGCACCAGCTTTGGCGTCACGAGCCATGCGCGGTTGCCTGCCTGCACTGGGATCAACCAAACCAGGCGGTAAAGCATTTTCATGACTCATGGGCTGTTGATGGCGGCGGCGTCCGCCACGGCGATCTGTTTCGCCCTCGGGTTTAATTAGGCCCATACGCAACATCAACGCAGTAACCATTTCGGGATTTAGCTCTTCCCAGCGGCCCCGGCGCAAACCACGTGGCAACACTACTTCGCCAAAACGCGTGCGCACTAAGCGACTGACCACTAAGCCCAAAGCCTCGAACAAACGGCGCACCTCGCGGTTTCGCCCCTCGAAAAGTGTGACACGATACCAACGGTTGCTGCCCTCGCCCCCTAGATACTCTAAAGAACTGAACTTGGCAGGCCCATCATCAAGCTGAACCCCATCGAGCAACTGCTTGCTTTGCTCGGCAGTCAAAGAACCAAAAATACGTACTGCGTATTCACGCTCTGCACCATAACGCGGGTGCATAAAGCGATTGGCCAAATCACCCGAGTTTGTAAAGATCAACAAACCCTCGGTATTCAAATCCAAGCGCCCCACTGACAGCCATTTGCCATTGCGAATAGAAGGCAAACGCTGGAATACGGTGTCACGCCCCTTGGGGTCATCGTGCGATACGATCTCACCTGCTGGCTTGTTGTACAAAATAATCCGTGGAGGCCTCTGTGGATTAGGACGACGAATTAGATGACCGTTAACACGCACTTGATCGTCCTGACCGACCCGTTGCCCAATATGTGCTGGCTCGCCATTCACAGAAACACGCCCAGCGACAATGAGTTCTTCCATCTCGCGTCGTGAGCCAATGCCCGCATGTGCGAGCACCTTGTGAAGTTTGGGTCGAATAGTCTCGCTGGTCAAATACCGACTCAAGCGGCGCTGCATACTGTGATCAGCACGATCTAAAAAGGACAATGCCTGTTCGAGCTCTTGATCACTTAGAGGGCGCCCCGGACCCCGTCGGGACATACGTCCGCCTCGACGCCGAGGAGTACGTACCCCCTGACCGTCACGCCCTTGGCGTCTACTCTGGGGACCGCGTGCTTGCTGCTGATCGCCCTGCGCCCCTTTTCGCCCTCTACGAGGCTGTTGGGCCTGCTTAGTAGCCGCAGCCGGCGACTGTTGTTCTTGTGTGTGTGTCTGTTGTGATTGTGAAGACTGTTTACGCGAACGTCTCGCTTGAACAGCATCGCCGCGACGACGACGAAATGGGGTACGCAATTTGCGCCCACGAGGCCTGCTTTGTGCAGGTGCTCCATCGCCCTGGGCGGCGACCTCTGAGCTCCGCCCCTTATCTTTTCGCTGTGTCAATTTTAAAAACTCCTATCCTTTTATTGTGCATTGTTTATGCGGCAAAAATGAGTGGCAGCGTCAATCAAGACTGCCTTTTTTATTGTTAATTGAATTAAAAATAATGAATACACTAAACGTAATTAGCACTGTGCTTGTATACACGGGAACCATGGTATGACCTGCATACCGAAGCGTGTAAATATTAATTCGGAAAGGCGCAAATTACTGAACCGGCTCTTGGACTGGGTCTATAGACTCTAAAGGGGGCAGGTCCTGCAGGGACACAAGCCCTAAATCATCCAGGAACTGCTTGGTCGTACCAAATAACGCGGGACGACCAGGGGCATCACGATAGCCCAAAATCTCTATCCAACCTCGATCCTCGAGATTACGTAAAATCTGAGACGAAACTGAAACGCCGCGGATGTCCTCAATATCACCGCGTGTCACCGGCTGGCGCCATGCAATAATGGCTAAAACCTCTAAGGCGGCGCGTGAGTAGCGCACAGGGCGCTGAGCAAATAAACGGGAAATATAAGGCTGCACAGCAGACTGTGAACGAAACGCCCAACCCGAAGCAACGCGCTCTAAATATAAACCCCTCTGGGACCAGTATAACTGCAGTTGATGTAAATGATCTTCGACTTGCTGTTTACTGAGCTCTAATGGCTCGAGTATTTGTTGTAACTGATCAACTGAGAGCGGCTCATGAGCACATAGTAACACTGCTTCTATTATATGTTGAGTATTTTCTTTGGTCATGTGTCTCTCTTTAGCCAAAATGTCGCTAAAGACCGCCTTTTTTATTCGATAGTGCTTAGTAAAAGCACACATAGCACCCTAAACGCTGGTGCCCACAGACCCATGAGCACCCAACCTATATAGATCTTGCCATAGTTAAGCGCTGTGTACCAAATTTAGACGTATTTCATCCAAAGACTCGCTATAGTTTTGTATTAATTCTTGTCTTTGTACAAGTTTTTCCTGCAGCCCCATCAATGACTCAAAGAGCTCTTCTGCCATTCTTTCACCGAGAATATTAGCAGCATGGAAAATCTCTTGGTTTAAACACTCATAAAATGTCTCGTAATTATCGAGCGAAACTTGCTTAAACCTAACCAAAGCGTGCTCAATTTCGGATAAATCTATCGACTCTTGCAAAACATTCTTATAGGCCGGAAAAAGAAGTGACGTTTCATGACTGATCTGCTTATTCAAACGGATGCACAAAGCAGCATACAGCTCTTGGACAGAGCATCCAGAGTCAATATGATCGTCCAAAAGGGTCGGCACATCAGCGGTACATTGTTGCCAAACCTGTCGCGCCCATTTTTCACTGCTCTGTTTAACGCTTTTAATCTCCTCATCTATCAAGCGGCAGGTTTTTTGTAGTTGTTTTTGTAAATTGACAAGATCCCCAAAGATATTTTCTTCTAAATGATGCAAAAGAACTTCTGCGGGCTTTTTTTGCTTATACGCCACCATATATGGCAATAAATTTCCCAAAGCCTCATAAAAGCGATAAAAACCACCAGAATCCAAAACAGGATCATACCCACCTCGTTTAAAATTCTCATCAGCCTGGTGGTGCGCTTTATTTTTTAATTCATCAACTGCTATTGTGCCGATGCTGCCTTCCTTAGTAGCGTATACAGAAACCGAAATTGCAGGTACTAGCGCCTCAGGGCCCACCCCTAATTCTGCTAGTTTCTGGACAGCTCGAGCACCCAAATCCTCTTCTTGTAAACTGCGATTTTCAATTGTTTTATTGCACACCACCTTGACTATCTCATTATTGACGATGTCTTCATCAATAAAATCACTACGTGTAATCACTGGCAATAGTGGTTTTCGGCGGCGCAATTCTTGCCCTAAGGCATCCAGCTCCTGCACCTGCCCAGGGGATGTGGAGCTACTCAACCACAACATCCCATCAGCACTTTCTAAAAACTGACGGGTCAAAGCAGCATTATCCTCGGTCAACGAATGTAGACCCGGTGTATCCAGCAACACCATCCGATCAGCTAATAACAATCCCTGTATCTCGGCTGTAGTTTCGGTGCTCCCTTCTTTAAAGGGCCCTGCGATCGTTTTAATCTCATCCCCATCTACAACAAAAAAACTTACTTTATGCCCTTGGGCAGCAAAACGGTCGGCTATAAAGTTACAAAATGAGCTTTTGCCAGCATTAAACTTACCGTAAACCAAAAACATTAATTTATCGTCAAAATAGCGCGCTAAATCTTGGGCTGGTTGTCGCTCTTGCCATTGCGAACCCCATCGCTCATCAAATGTGGCTATATTTTCATTAATTTCATTTAAATTCCTGGCTACCGAATGGTGCTCGGCAAGGATTTTGCATGTTAAGGGCTGCTGTACCAGCTGCTGCAATAGCCTGTTACGCCAGTTCATTAACAAATTTAGCAATCGGTCTAAATCTATTGGCTCTATTTCGACCGCCGACAATCTATCAAAGAATTGCGTCTCGATATTTTCCTCTAACATGCTGTCAACTGCTGCCATTTTAGTAGCTCCTCGCGTGCACTCAGCATTAGCTGTAGCTCTTGGCTAGATAACTCAATAGTTTCTAAACGTGTAATACGATCTTGGGACTGTTCAAAATAATGTTTGAAATCCTGATAAAGGCGTTTACGCCCCGCAGGATCGCCAAACATACGGCGCAGATCGGCTCGATATTTTACCGAAACGCCCATTACAACGACCATGACAGTATCGAGTCCTTTGGCACCTGTTTGTTGTTGTTTAGGAAGCGCAACTACACCGTGACGTGTTAATGTCCCACGAATATGAATACAAACACGTGAATACGCGTTTTGAATTTTAGAACGCTCTATTTTGCCCGCAGTGACTCGATAAACGTCGTCTATTGTGCCAGGATCCAAAGCCTCATCAATTTCGGGTTCTTGCATAATGTCATGCAAATCAACAGCAGCTTGTTCAAGCACTCCCTTCAACTCTGCTGCAAACGCACGCTCTTCTTGCTCTGCCTGCTCTTTTAGAGATTTTACTTTTCCTTTTTGAGCTTGTATTAATACATCCAAAGCATTGGACAAAGATTCAAAAAGATTTTCTTTTTCGATCTGTCTTTTAGCCGGGACTTGTGCAATTGCCTCGGTCAAAGCTGCTTGCAGTTGAGGAATACCGCTTTTTTCTATGAACAGTGCTTGTTCACGTTCTATACCGCGTTGATAGCGCATCGTTGATACCGCGACGGGACAAATACTTACGCTCTGCGCCTGTATATTGTCTCTAATATTAGCCAGCAGCTCTTCACTAGCAACTTGATCTGCCTGACTGAGCACAAACAGCACAGCTCGATGGCTGTTTTCTTCGTCTGCCA
Organism: Paenalcaligenes sp.; assembly: GCA_035301625.1. GTDB lineage: Bacteria > Pseudomonadota > Gammaproteobacteria > Burkholderiales > Burkholderiaceae_B > Paenalcaligenes. Next base: position 7,170 of record DATGTW010000051.1, on the reverse strand, counting down.
ATAAATCTAGCAATAATGCCCGTTCGACAGCATCCAATTCACCTTCGCGCGCAGCATGAACAAATAAACGTATATCGGCCTCTAGCCAAGCTGCATGATGAGCATATGCATCATCTTCTGTTTGAATATCCGCATCCAATCCGGGTGCATCTAACCAGCAAACACCATCAGCCTCAACGCGTTCTAATTCACGTGTTTGGCGTTTATCAGCCACCGCAAAATGAGTTTCACCAACCAAAGCATTTAGCAAACTGCTTTTACCATGATTGTATTTACCCACCACTGTGATTGTTGGCAGCCGGTCTAAGTCTGCCAACACGTGCATACGTTTTATCTCATCTTGGTACTGCGGTAGTACGTTTATCAGGACATCTTTATTAATCATCGACATAACCCTCTTTATCTCTTAATTAGCAGGCGTCCGTAGCGTTTGAAAAAACCACCCATTGAGCCACTCAATACCGCATGCGATATCAAGCCAAGCACAATCCCCCAAAATGCTGCACCAAATCCTCCAATGCTCATTCCCGAAGCTGTTGCCAGGAAAGTAATCAATGAGGGCTCTAAATAATCTGTGTCTTCAACAAATAAACGAATGTTGCTTAAAATGGCGCCAAGCAAGGCAAGCCCTGCCAAAGTGGCAATCAGCTCAGAGGGCAATGCTGTAAACAACAGTACGATGGTACCCGCCAACGTACCTCCAATCAGGTAAAACACCCCATTAGCAATCCCAGCCACGTAACGTTTATCTCTATCTTTATGTGATTCTTCACCCGTGCACAGCGCTGCAGTAATGGCCGCCAACACAATTGAAATCCCACCAAAAAAAGCCACCAAAGCAGAGACCGCCCCGGTGACTGATACGATGGGTTGCGAATGCTCTCTATAGCCTGCTAAGCGCATCACCACCATCCCAGGCAAATACTGCCCCGACAAGCTGACTATCAATAAAGGAATAGTAAAACTAACAAAAGCGCTTAGACTAAACTCAGGGAAGGTAAATATAGGGCGTGCGAAAGTTAATTTGAGTACCTCAAATTGGGTCAGTCCCATCAAATGCACCCACACAAACCCCACTAAAGCCACAATAATAATAGTGAATGTCGGAGCAACACGGCGGCACACCAAATACACTGCTAACATCACAAAAACAAGCTCAGGTAATTCCGAACTGATTTGAAACGTTTGAATACCAAACTGAAACAAAATACCAGCCATCATTGCACCAGCAATTCCACTGGGAATCAGGCGCACAATACGTTCAAAGTATCCGCTAAGGCCAATCACTATAGTTGCCAAAGCAGCTAACAAATAAGCACCCACAACCTCAGCCATGCTGATATTGGGGAATAAATTAATCAATAAAGCGGTACCAGGTGCCGACCATGCGGTGATGATGGGCTCACGCAGCCACACACTCAAAATAATGCCGCTGACACCACTGCCTATGGAAATAGCCCAAATCCAGGAGCTCAACATATCAACAGACATCCCCCCTGCCTGAGCTGCCTGTATAAAAATTACCAATGGGCCACTATAAGAAACTAAAACTGCAATAAAGCCTGTCATCCAAGCTGTCATTGACCAATCTTTGAAAACGTTTCTCATCGTGGCCCCCTTAAATCAAACAATCCTTTTTCTTACAGAAAACACCTAATCACACTGCAGATGGATGTGTAGCTAAAGGAGTAACCTTGATATCCATATAGGGAAACAATGGGAGTTTGCTAAGCACATCGTGCAATTCCTCATTGTCTTTCACATCGAAAATGCTGTAGTTAGCGTATTCTCCAACCACCCGCCAAATATGGGCCCATTTCCCCTGGCGCTGTAGTTCCTGAGAATAATTCTTTTCTTCCTCAATTAATTTAACTGCTTGCTCTTTGGGCAAGTCGTGGGGAATATTCACCACCATATGAACCATAAAAAGCATAATAAAACCTCTTTATTTAGGGTTACTCAAAAAATCCAAAACTGTTTTTGTAAATGCTTGGCTGGCTTCGATATTAGATATATGCGAAGCTGCCAGCACCACAAGCTCAGAATTTTCTATTTGCCGATGCACATTTTCAGCATCAGCCACTGTTGTGACTGGATCGGCATCTCCTGTCAGCACCAGTGTCGGAATAGCAATCAATGAAATCTCATTGCGCAAATCAGATTGCCCGAGCGCATCGCAACAAGCGGCGTATCCCTCTGCATTCAACTGGGCCAAGGTCTCTTGCATGTCAGCGACAACCTCTGATTGATGCTCGATAAAATCAGCAGTAAACCAACGCTCAGGGGCTGTTTCGGCGAGTTTTTTCATCGCGCTTGAACCGCCTACCCTTAGCGCTTGGGCGCGTTCTGTCCATGCCTCTGCGGTACCAATTTTGGCTGCGCTATTGCACACAGCAATAGCCGTAATGCGTTCAGCAGCGTAGCGCCCCAGCCACAAGGCTGTATGTCCCCCCATGGAGACGCCACAAAATGCGGCTTTTGGGATATCTAAAGCATCCATAATGGACAGCACGTCTCGACCTAAGCCGGCAAAATCATACGGACCTACAGTAATAGGGCTGCCACCATGTCCTCTTGTGTCGTAGCAGATCACACGATAATGTTCGGCAAATGCCTCTATTTGCGGCGACCACATCTCTAATAAGGTGCCCAAAGAGTTGCTCAGAACCAAGGCGGGTGCTTGGGAATCCCCGGCCAATCCAACTCTAAAGGTTCCGCGTGCTGTATCTAATTTCTGTATATCAAGACTCATAAACCCCTCTCTACGTGGACAGCAACATACCCATTAATTGCTCTAAATTTTTATGACTCAAACCGTCCACACGGTCCACAACTCGCAAACCTGAACTCCCACAGGCAAAGGTTGCCAAATCGGTATAAATCCGTTTAACGCAGCCTAAAGCTGTGATCGGATAGGTGCACTCAGGAACAATCTTGCACTGACCATCACGGGTCATGAGAGTAGTCATTACCCAGGTCTCTTTAGCCCCAATAGCTAAATCCATAGCGCCGCCAACAGCTGGAATGGCATTCTTTTCTCCAGTACTCCAATTAGCCAAATCACCCGTCGCAGACACTTGAAAGGCACCTAGAACACATACGTCCAAATGCCCGCCACGCATCATTGCAAAACTATCTGCATGGTGGAAAAAACTGCCTCCAGGCAGTAGTGTGACAGGTTGTTTACCTGCGTTGATTAAATCGTAATCTTCTTGGCCTTCGTCAGGCGCCGGGCCCATACCCAAAATACCGTTTTCGCTATGCAGGACGATTTCGACACCCTCTGGCAAATAATTAGAAACTAAAGTAGGCATACCGATACCCAAATTGACATAAGCCCCGTTGGGCATATCTTGGGCAACCCGCTGTGCGATTTGACCCCTACTGCGCCGTTGATAAGTATCACTCATAACTTGCTCCGCTAATCGATGACTCAATAATGGACAAACAAACGGTTTTAGAACCCACCAGCAACCGTTTTGCGACGCGGTACTTTGACCACACAATCCACAAAAATACCCGGAGTAACTACACACTCGGGAGCTATTTCACCGAGATCCTCAAATTCATAAACCGTCGCAACTGTACGCTTGGCAGCCATTGCCATCACTGGACCAAAATTTCGGGCTGCCATTCGGTAGGTTAAATTGCCCCATCGATCACCAGCCTCTGCTTTGATAAAAGCCACATCTCCATAAATAGGGGTTTCATAAACATGCCAGCGGCCATTGATCAAACGGGTTTCTTTGCCCTCAGCAAGTTCAGTGCCATATCCAGTAGGTGTAAAAAAACCACCTATTCCTGCCCCTGCTGCGCGCAATCGCTCAGCAAGATTGCCCTGTGGCACTAACTCAAGCTCTATCTTTCCGTTTCTATAAAGCTCATCAAAAACATAAGAATCTGCTTGGCGAGGGAAACTACAAATAATTTTGCGCACCCGACCTGTATTTAACAGTGCCGCTAAACCATGACCTGCATTACCGGCATTATTATTCACAACGGTAAGATCTTTCGCACCCTGCTCAATCAAGCCATCAATCAGCTCTCCTGGAATACCGGCAGTGCCAAAACCACCAATTAAAATGGTGGCTTCGTCCTGTATTCCTGCCAAAGCTTCTTGTACAGTGTTAACTGTTTTATCAATCACGCTTTAAACCCTATGAAGAAATTGCAACAACAGAACGTTTGAGCGCCGCCTGATAACGCAGCGTCAAGATAAGAATGCCTATAGCACCGGCGGAAATCACACCAGGTATCGCAAAGGCATAGAAATTCATTTTCAATGGCAGCGCCATTGACATTAAAGTGCCGCCCAAAAATGGCCCGGCAATAGCTCCAAAGCGACCAATACCAGAAGCCCAACCCAACCCAGATGAGCGCATCGCCAAGGGATAATATTGAGCAGCATTGGCATACAATAAGATTTGTGTGCCAATAGTAGTTGCACCGGCGACAATAATCAGTCCATACAGAATGATCATGGGGCTCTTAAACCCGAGCAAACCGATAGACACTGCCGAGAGCACAAAAAACCCCACCATTACTCGTGGCAATCCCCAGCGATCACCTAACCAGCCGCCAATAATGGCACCAAAAATACCTCCGAAATTTAGTGCCAACAAGAATGACAGACTTGAGCCCAAGCTATAACCAGCATTAGCCATCAACTTTGGCAACCAAGAACCCAGCGCATAAACCATGAGCAAGCAGCAGAAAAATGCCAGCCAGATCATCAAGGTACCAATGAGACGCCCCTCTTTAAAAAGATCTAACACGGGCACTGCGCTGACCTTGGCTTCCTCTTGGTACAGCTCGACACCCTGCAAATCCTCATCAGGGTTTGCTTTTTGCAGCATCTCTCGAGCGCGTTCTTCCTTGCCCTGGCGCAGTAAAAAACCGACTGATTCGGGTAACTTCCACAACAATAAGGGCAACAACACCAATGGCACAGCAGCTGAAAAGAACATCGCCTGCCAGCCAAAGCGAGGCAACATATAAATACCCATTCCGGCAGAGACCAAACCACCTAATGAGTAGCCACTGAACATCAATGCCACTAGCGTTCCGCGAGAACGACGCGGCGCATATTCGTTCATTAAAGCAACAGCATTAGGCATTAGCCCGCCGCAGCCCAAACCAGCGATAAAACGATAAATCCCAAACTCTGTCACAGATGAAGCAAAGCCATTTAAAAAAGTGGCCACACTGAAAATAACAAAACAAATGACCACTCCACTTTTCCGCCCAATGCGATCTGCTACAGGACCAAAAATCAAAGCTCCAAACATCATGCCAAATAGCGCATAACTACCTAAAGCACCGGCCTGCACAGGGGATAACCCCCATTCATCCATCAATACGGGTAATACGACTCCATAGATAAATAAATCGTACCCATCAAATATCAGTAACAAAGCACACAACCAAATGATGGACCAATGGAATTTATTTATATTCGACGAATCAATGACGTCGTTAATGTTGAGTCTTTTCACAATCTGTCTCCTCCAGGCCTTGGAAAGATAAACGGCAATGAACCAGGCACACTAGCCTTGGTCACCACCTCCCACTGGCAATACCGTGCCAGTAATATACGAAGCCTCGTCTGAGGCCAAAAACAAAATAGCGTCTGTTTGTTCCTGCAAGGTGCCGTAACGCTTCATCAACGTGCTATCGATAGTTTGATCAACGATTTGTTGATACCACTGTTTTTCTTGCTCATCGATTTGCGTTTCGTTACGGGGTATTCTGCGTGCGGGTGCTTCAGTTCCTCCGGGGGCTACTGCATTAACGCGTATTCCACGTTCAGCAGTCTCAAACGCCAAACATGCTGTAAGTGCATCGACCCCACCTTTTGCTGCACCATAAGGAACGCGATTAATACTTCTAGTCGCGATAGAGGAAACATTAACGATGGCCCCGCTTTTTTGCTCAAGCATGTAGGGCAATACTGCACGGCAACACCATAAGGTGGGAAACAAAGAGCGTTGGATTTCCTTTTCAATTTGCTCGGCACCGTAGAACTCAAATGGACGTGTCCAAATGGTCCCGCCCACGTTATTAACCAGAACATCAATGCGACCAAATGTCTGCTGAGCTAAAGCAGCGATCTTTTCTGCTCCTTCAAAGTGCTCTAAGTCTGCAGTCACTGTAATAATGCGCTCTCCAGACAATTCCTGCTTGAGTTCATACACCAATTCAGAACGATCCACAGCCACCACAAGGGCGTCCTCGGCATGCATATTTACCGCCACCTCGCGCCCGATGCCTTGAGCGGCTCCGGTAACCAACACGACCCGATCAGAAAAACGCTTATTTCTATCTTTCATGAGACACCCTCACTGACTAGGAATAAATCGTTCATAATAGAAACTGGCCGCCTCAAGACTGCGCTCTTTCATAAAGCCATCTACAGCTTCTACCATCGGTACAGGGCCGCATAAATAAACATCTACCTCTCCACCATGAAACATCTCGTCAGTCATGTGATCCATGACATAACCTTTATGCGGGTAACTGGAATCATCATCCAGCACACTCGCAATAAAGTTAAAGTTGGGGAGTTTTTCTGAATACTCCTCTAGCTGCTCTAATCCGACCAAATCTTGATCACGGGTGACCCCATAGATCAGTTGGATAGGTACATCACGAGATTCTTGAGCCAACACCTCGAGCATAGATAAAAACGGAGCCAAGCCCGTCCCGCCGGCCAAGAACAGCAAAGGACGGACAGGCTCACGAAGATAAAAGCTGCCCAAAGGACCAGTAAAGCTAATTTCTTCACCCGCCTGCACTTGGGACAGCCATGAACTCATTAGCCCGCTAGGTATTTGCTTGATGAGAAAATTAAGCTCACTCTGCCCAGGCGCCGAGCTAAAGGAGTAAGAGCGATGCTCACCGCTTTCAGGAACATTGATATTGACGTATTGACCTGGCAAAAATGCTGGAGGCGTACCGTTCACATCCAAAGTAAGCTCATAAACAGCATCGTTATGACATTTGATATCAAGTACCTTGCCAGCAAAATCTTCAGATGAGATTTTGCACATGGTAGAAGGCACCGGAACGCTGATCACACAATCAGACTGCGGCATCATCTGGCACGTGAGCACCAGGCCACTTTCTGCCTCAGCATCCGTGAGCGCTTCTTCAATGTAGTCATCTTCCAGC
>DATGTW010000050.1:0-14627 GCA_035301625.1 Paenalcaligenes sp. | reverse complement strand
TCACGTTTGTCGGTGGCTTTCTGTCTCTGGCATTTCTATGCCTGCTTTTTGGTTAGGGTTGGGTTTAATAGTGATTTTCTATGCCCAGCTGGGGCTGTTTCCGGCTGGGGGTCGTCTTAGCCAGGGATTATCACCACCTGATCATGTGACGGGTTTTTATATGATTGACGCATTGCTGAAAGGGCAGTGGCAGTTGTTTTTTAATGCTGCACGTCATATGGTTTTGCCGGCAATTACTTTGGGGTTTGTGCACCTGGGTGTCGTGTCCAGACAGATTCGTTCTGCCATGCTTGAGCAGCTCAGCGAGGATTATTTGCGCACAGTTCGGGCTTATGGGTTACCGCGTCGACGAATTATCTTTAGATATGCGCTGCCCAATGCACTGTTGCCTTCTATTACGGTGATAGGCTTGTCTTTGGGTGATTTACTGTACGGCGCGGTACTAACTGAAACTGTGTTTGCCTGGCCTGGGATGGGTTTGTATGTAGTGGATTCCATTCAAGCTTTGGATTTTCCGGCGGTGATGGGCTTTGCCATCTTGGTCTCCTTTATTTATGTATTGCTCAATTTGCTGGTGGATTTGCTATATCGATTTGTTGATCCGCGCATCAAAGAGGTGGGCTAGGGGGGTATTATGGCGAGTGCAGGATACAATCGCTCCGCGTATCTATTCTTTCAGTTACGTAAAAGTCCGCTCACTTTAGTTGGGCTGGCGATTATTTTATTGATCTGTCTGGCAGCCTTATTTGCACCTTATTTAGCCCCTCATGAGCCAGATATGATCAATTTACGCGCTCGTTTGCAGGCTCCTTCATGGACACATTTTTTTGGCACAGACGAGGTAGGCAGAGATATTTTTAGTCGTGTCCTACACGGAGGCCGGCAATCTATAGGGGTCGGATTGTTTGTGGCATTTGTGGCCAGTGTGCTGGGTTCTATTATAGGTTGTTTTGCTGGTTTAACGGGCCGTTTCGTTGATACTGCAATTATGCGCGCTATGGATGTGGTGCTTTCGGTACCTTCGTTAGTGTTGACCATGGCATTAGCGGCTGCTTTGGGACCCAGTCTGTTTAATGCCATGTTGGCGATTACTTTTGTGCGCATTCCATTTTATGTTCGGTTAGCACGAGGCCAAACGCTAAGCATTCGTGAAATGACCTATATCAAAGCGGCACAAACCTTTGGTGCGAGCCGTTTGCATCTCTTACGCTGGCATGTATTGCGCAATGTGATGCCCCCAATCGTTGTGCAAACAACATTGGATATTGGCAATGCGATTTTGATGGCTGCAGCTTTGGGATTTATCGGGTTAGGTGCCCAACAGCCTGCTGCCGAATGGGGGGCCATGATCGCTTCGGGGCGTAATTTTATTTTAGACCATTGGTGGTATGCAAGTTTTCCTGGTTTTGCGATTTTATTTACTGCCATTGGTTTTAATTTGGTGGGGGACGGTATCCGAGACATATTGGACCCTAAGCAGCGGGCGAGGTAAGCACAATGACACAGCGTTTAGCTTTTACCGACAGGCATCAATCCACTGATACTAATCGGACAGCCGCACCAAACCCTCAGCATCCAGTCTTGGATATCAATGATTTATGGGTTGAATTCCCTGTGTTTGGTGGTCGTGTACAGGCGCTTAATGGGGTAAATTTACAGGTACATGCGGGCGAGGTGGTGGGCCTGGTGGGCGAATCCGGTTCGGGAAAATCTGTGACTGCGATGATGGCGATGCGTTTGTTGCATGAAGCGCAGTATCAGGTCAGAAAAGGTTCGATTCATTTGACAGATCATGATGTTTTTTCGTGCACAGAAAAGCAAATGCAGGCCTTGCGCGGCAGTGAGGTGGCTATGATTTTCCAGGAACCGATGACCGCTTTGAACCCTACCATGAAAATTGGTCAACAGATGATTGATGTTATTTTGCATCACGAAAAAAGCACTCAACGCGATGCTCGATCACGTGTTATTGAACTGCTCAAGGCTATGTATATCGCTGACGCCGAGCGGGTATTTGAGGCCTATCCTTTTGAGCTATCAGGTGGAATGCGTCAGCGCATTATGGTTGCTATGGCATTTTCCTGTGCACCGCAATTATTGATTGCGGATGAGCCAACAACAGCGCTCGATGTGACGGTGCAAAAACAGGTACTTAATCTCCTTAAAGAACAAGCGCAAAGGATGCAGACAGCCTTATTAATCATCACACATGATATGGCGGTAGTCTCTCAGTATTGTGAGCGTATTTATGTGATGTATGCTGGCACGGTTGTCGAGTCGGGGCCCACAACACAGGTAATTCAACAGCCTGCGCACCCCTATACCAAGGGTTTATTGTCTGGAATCCCCACCCCGCAAACGCGTGGTCAAACTCTGTCCACTATTCCAGGACAGCCCCCAAATTTGCAGCATTTACCTGCTGGTTGTGCTTTTCAAGAGCGCTGTTCCAAAGCTTTTTCAGCTTGCGTTCAACGCCCCTCGATGTATCCCGTGGGCCCTGAACAGGTAGCAGCTTGTTGGCTATATGACGCTTGGCATGTGCATGAGGAAAGACCATGAGCAAACTTTCCAACAGTAACCAGGCCGTCTTGGATGGAAGCGCCAATGACCAGCTTTTGCTGCAACTAGATGACTTGCACATGCAATTTCCGCTGGCTCATAATTGGCGTGGTCAGGTCACAAGTGTGGCGCATGCTCTTAATGGGGTGAGTTTTGATATATACCGTGGCGAGACCTTAGGCATTGTGGGTGAATCAGGATGTGGAAAAAGCACCTTGGCACAGGTATTGATGGGCCTATACACCCCTACCCAAGGGCAACTACATTGGCATGATCAACACCGTAATATGCAGGTGGTTTTTCAAGATCCGCAATCTTCATTAAATCCACGTTTACGTGTTTGGCAGGTAATTACCGAGCCTTTGTACATTCAGGGGATGCGCCAACGCCAGCGACTGAGGACACGGGCCGCACAGCTAGCTGAGCAGGTGGGCATCCGCGCCGAGTACCTGGACCGTTTCCCGCACGAGTTTTCTGGAGGGCAGCGCCAGCGGATAGCTATTGCACGCGCATTAGCACCCGATCCGCAGGTGATTATCCTGGATGAGCCGACCTCGGCCCTGGATATTTCTGTGCAGGCACAAATACTCAATCTATTGCATGATTTGCAAAAAAGCCTACAGCTGACTTATGTGTTGATCACTCATGATGTTGCAGTGGTTCAGCACCTAAGTGACCGTGTCGCTGTCATGTACTTAGGGCAAATAGTTGAATTGGGCCCTACTGAACGGTTGCTTTCTGAACCGCTGCATCCGTATACACAGACTTTGCTTGATGCTGTGCCACAGTTAAATATAGGTGAGACACCGGCTGACCTGGAAATTAAAGACGTTGAGCTACCCAGTAATAAAGAATTACCTACTGGTTGCGTGTTTTATGATCGGTGCCCCATCCGCCAAAAGCCATGTCAACAGCTGCAAATGCTATTACCCTTAGAGGGGGATGCAAAACATTTATTGCGCTGTCAGGTGCGTGCTGAGCGTTGGGCAATGGACCAAAACTGAGGTAAAAAACACTCAGCCACCAAGAGTGGATGGTCTTGATACCAAAATGTAGAGCAGCGTGCCAACAGCGGTTGTGCTGATTTTATAGGGCTTTCGGTATGGGCAGCCATTTGATTGACTGTATTGTATAGGGGGTCTTGTTTACCAAGTGCACATACCCAAAAGGGGCTGCGCGTGATATCTGGGTTATGGTAGAGCATATCGGCCAGAGGTCGGTTAGCCAAACCGCGGATGCCTTGCCAACAGCCTTTGGAATCATCTAGTCGGGTAAAGCTGCGGGCAGTTACGCAGGGGATTCCATCAATGCTCATATAAATTTCGCGTACCCAAACGGCGGTATCGCGCTTTGCCTGGATCATCCAGGCCTCGGAATCAGAAAGGGTATCGGTGTACTCACGCAAAACAACCAAATCAAGCGCGCCTAAAGCTCGCAATCCAGCGGTGAGTGCACCAGGACGTAGCAGCCAGTGTGCCTGTAATTGCCCAAAATTTTGGGCAAGTTGGGCGTCGAGCCAAGGTGCTAGAGGGGTAGGCGCGTTTGATTCTGTCATGCCGATATATTAATCCAGCAAATACTAAATGCCATGGATAACATGGCATTTAGTATGTTCTGGTGGGCCCAGCTGGATTTGAACCAGCGACCAATGGATTATGAGTCCACTGCTCTAACCACTGAGCTATGGGCCCCAAAGCAAGAGCACATTATTACATATTTATTCTGCTTTTGTACAGTAGGCTTTGTGGTTTGTTATTTAAATGCATGTGATAACTAAGGCTCCTGTCTGGAATATGGCTTATGGCTGGGTCCGCTATTGCTGCGACGCCCCAGCCATACTATTGGTACTGCTTATAAGAGCGTGCCAGTCAGGATGGCTGCTGCAACTGAAAAATAGATAATCAGGCCTAAGACGTCAACCAGCGTCGCCACCAGTGGAGCTGATGCGCTGGCAGGGTCTAATCCGACTCTTTGTAAAGCAAAGGGCAGCATTGAGCCGGTTGCCGAACCAAATGTAACGATGCCGACCAATGCAACCCATACGGTAATGCCTAACAGTACATAGTGCTCACCGTAGTCATAAATGCCTAAATTATTCCATAGAATTATTCGGAAGAAACCTAATGCACCTAATAGAGCCCCCAAAACGACTCCTGTGGGGATCTCACGCACTAAAACCCGCCACCAGTCCCTTATTCGGACTTCTTCTAAAGCCAAACTACGTATAAGTAAAGAGGTTGCTTGAGAACCGGAGTTACCCCCAGAGCTCATAATCAGGGGGATAAACATGGCCAGCACAACGGCTTTTTCCAGTTCCATCTCGAAATACTGCATGGCACTGGCGGTGAGCATCTCGCCCACAAACAGGAGGGTCAACCAGCCGCCTCGCTTGCGTAGCATTGTGCCAAATTTGATTCGCAGATAGGGCTGGTTTATGAATTCAGCTCCCCCAAAGCGTTCCATATCTTCGGCGGCCTCGTCCATTAAAGTATCGAGCAGATCATCAACCGTAACAATCCCCAGGATATGGTTGTGCTCATCAACAACTGGCAAAGCTAAATAGTCGTACCGGCGAATGGTCTGGGCTGCTTCTTCGCGGGGCTCCATAGGATCAACCGTAATAGGTTCGTCACCCTGCCATATGTCAGTCAGTAGTTGTTCTGGTTGTGCGCTAACCAAATGGCGTAGCGAAACAACAAATTCGAGCTGTTTTTTATCATTGATAACATAAATGGCATAGGCTGTTTCTTTGGTGTCATGGACCTTTCTGATGTATTCAAGCGTTTGCCCTATCGTCCAAGTATTGGGTACCTCGATGAATTCTGTCGTCATCATGTTCCCGACAGTAAACTCAGGATAGCTCATCAGTTTGAGAATAGAGGCCCGTGTTTTAGGACTAAGCAAGTAGTTTGCCGCGGCTAACTCAGCTTTGTCTAATTGTAGAAACAGATGCGTAGCACTGTCTTCGGCCAAAGCCTCTAGAATATCGCTGCGTTCTTGCGTAATGATTTGTTGAATAAGTGGTAAAGCATATTCAAATTCATTGTTTTCGAGCAAATCGATGATGAGCTGATTTGGAAAGCTTTGTGCTTGTTGTAAAACCTCAGCTACATCTAATTCGTTGAGTTCGGGAACTATCTCGGCGACATGAACTGGGCCATTGAGATCTATAGAAACCATATTTATTAAGTCGTTGTATCTAGTGTAAATGAGTGTCTCTCGCCATTGTACGAAACGCACAAATTTTTTGGGTAAAACACAGCAATCATTTTTTATTGATTCGATTTGAGGTTTAGGCTGTAAGGACCATTTTGAACAGCGTTTTTTTAAGATAATTGCCGATTCAGTGACCAATGAACCTCAGTTCTGTGTTTGGTGTGGGTTTTGAGCGTTTGTTAAAGAGTTATCATCAAACTTATCCACAGGTTTTGGGGATAACTGCAGTTTCACATAAAATAGCAAAAATATTTTTTGTCAAGAGTTAGAACGAAAGTCAAAAAAAATAAAATCACTTTGATGTCAGGAAAATTGCTTAAATTTCAATGCCTTGCGGGTTAGGGGATAAATCTTTTTTGTCTTGGCTATATCAGAATAAAAATAAAGCCAGGCCTTGATGGCACTGGCTTTGAGCGGAAAACAGAGTCGCTATTTGGTTTTAAAACCAAAGATATCCACCGCTGTGCATAAATGAGATTTATGAGTTGTCAAGAGCGTTATGGCGGCGCTTTAAAAGGCCTAATCGGACCTTATCGTAGATAAGGTTGTAGAAGAATGAATAGGGCAGGAAAAACAGCACTAAACCTATATCGACTACAAGAGCATGCCAAAGTGTAGTATTTACCCACCACGCTACCAGGGGTACTACCATGATAATGAGACCTATTTCAAAGCAGCAGGCATGCAACATGCGTATCCATATATTGCGGCGAAAATGATATTTGCGCTGCAAGACATCAAAGATCCAATTAAAGATCATATTCCACAACATGGCCATTCCCGAGATGACAGCAGACAGTGCTGCCATGGATAAGGCAGGTTTTTTGGTCATCCACATGGCCAGAGGTGTTGCAAATAAAATACCCAATATCTCAAACAGTACTGCGTGAAAAATTCGCTCTTTGAGACTGCGTTGATAGAGGGCTTGCTCGCTGATAAATTCAAAGTCAGTGTGAGCGTTTAAGGAAGGATTATCTGACTGCATTTTGGACATATAAGTGTTTAGTTGGTCCGTTTAGCGGGTATGAAAATAATTGTAGCACTGGCGAAAAAGCGGTTCACTTTAATTTACTTAAGAATCATTTTTGGCTAGAGCTGTTAAACTTGAGTATATGAATTCGAGGGTCAACAGGGCCCTATTATCTTTGTGTTCAGGACGAGGATCCCATTATGAGACTTGCCAAGGGTTTAGGCCGTAGTTTAGCGGCCGTTAGTGTTTTGACGTTGATGGCGTGTCAGACAACGCCCCAAGATGCCGCACCTACCGATGAGGCACCGACTGAAACCACCGAGCAACAACCTGCGACAACCGCGCCAGTCGAGCCTGGTGCACCCACAGGCCAAGGTACTGATACCACCGACCAGCAGGCTGAATATAGCCCAATGATGGTTTTTTTAGCAGACTTTGAGCCTGTCGATGATTGGGCCGAGGTTGTACTTGATGAGGAAACGACATTATACCTACAACCAGAGCCTAGCTTTACCCGTGACGATTTGATGTCAGTGGAAACCTATTCTTCGGACAGTGGTGAGGGTTTATTAGCACTCATGCTTACTGACGCTGCACGTCAACGCCTGGAAAGCATAACTACTGAAAACCCTGATCGCCGCTTGGCATTGGCCGTAGACGGGACGCTGTTGGCTGTGCCTCGTTATTCAGAACCACTCACCAATGGTCAGCTAGTATTTATGGTCGGGACAGTTGAAAATGCCCAGACAGCAGCAGAAATAATTGCAGGTGATGATGGCCAAGCTACGCCTTATAGCGAGGAATAATCATCGCTTTTGTCAGGGCGCAGGGCTCCCTATAGGTATTCGCGCAAACTAATTGGTATCCAAAATAACCTGTTGGCGCTAAAATGTACGCATTGCGTATATTTTATGTAGCTTAAGGACATTATTATGGCGGTTGCTCAACAGGTGTTTTTGCGCGATGCGATGCGCAAATTGAATTTGACCCGCGACATGTTTTCAGCGCGGGTTGGGGTCAAAAGACGGGCTCTGGACTCTTGGCTTTTACCTGAAAGCTCTTTGGATTATCGGGCGATGCCCGAGGTCGTGCGTCGTTTTGTCACCGAGATCGTAGAAAACGAAGCATTGTTGGAAAAATATGCTGATAGTGCACCCCGACGGGGGAGTTTACGCGATCGCATTGAAACTAACGGTAAAAATCAACTGTTATCTGTCGATCAATTCACGCGTGACAGTGTTGAAGAATTGTTTTCTTTGGCAGATATCATGCAACCCATTGCACGGCGACAAAAGGTATCACGGGTACTTGAGGGGGCAGTGTTGGGTAATCTGTTTTTCGAGGCCAGTACCCGCACGCGTGTCAGTTTTGGTGCTGCTTTTTGCCGTTTAGGGGGTGCAGTTTGTGATACGACAGGGTTTACTTTTTCTTCGATGGCAAAAGGTGAATCCATCTACGATACCAGTCGTGTCATGGGGGGCTACGTCGATGCGATGGTGATACGCCACCCTGAGCAAGGGTCAGTGGCTGAGTTTGCCGCTGCAACCAATATCCCAGTTGTTAACGGAGGGGACGGATCCGGTGAGCACCCCAGTCAGGCGTTATTGGATTTATATACCATTCTGACTGAGTTTTCCCGATTAGGTAAGCTTTTGGATGGCGCGCATGTGGCCGTGATTGGTGATCTGAAATACGGTCGGACGGTGCACTCGTTGGTGAAATTATTAGCGTTGTATCGCGGTCTGAAATTTACTTTAGCATCACCGCGGGGATTAGAAATGCCCGCCGATATTATCGAAGCGATGGCGCGCCAGGGCAACCATGTTATTGAGCAGACTAATGATCTCACAGAGGGCATCAAAGGGGCTGACGTAATCTACGCAACGCGCGTTCAAAAAGAACGTTTGCAAGCCGAAGACATACAGGGCTATAGTCCCGAATTTCAAATTACTCAGGCATTGGTCGATAGGTACTGTGATCAGGATACTATTATTATGCATCCTTTGCCCAGGGATAGTCGTCCTATGGCTAACGACCTGAGCACAGACCTCAATAAAGATCCGCGTTTAGCAATATTTCGTCAAACTGATAATGGCATCCCAATCCGGATGGCCATTTTTGCAGTCTTGATGGGGGTGGAAAATTTGGTCCAACACTCGATGCGTGATGTGACTTGGAGTCCTCCCTCGCATATTGGTCCTGATGATGCTATTTTCCATGGTATGTATTAGATAGTAGTTTTGGGTTTTATTAAAAAGCGCTCGCAAATACTTGTTTATTGCTCATGATTTCGTAGCAATTTACTGTGAGCGCTTTGTTTTCCAAAGAAAAGTGAGTTTAAAACTCCACTTTATGAAAAATCCACCTATTTTCTGCCAGCCATTTGATATGGGTTAAGGTTTTGTCGGATAAAAGCAGTCATACTGGAAGTATTTTCAGTGTGATTCTCTTAGGCACGTTTTTCTTTGGATTAGAGCATGTATTCATTTTTGTTACGGGATAAGCAACTACTACCGATCATTCAAGGCGGAATGGGGGTTGGCATATCAGCTCACCGACTTGCCGGGACGGTTGCTTCTTATGGTGCTATGGGCACGATTTCTAGTGTGGACTTGCGCCGTCACCATGAGGACTTGATGGCACCCGCACCCAAGGCGCAAAATAAAGAGGAACGCAAACGCGACATTAATCATAGAAATTTGATTGCTTTAGATCGTGAAATCCGCGCTGCTAAAGAGCTTAGTCAAGGGCGCGGTGCCATTGCTGTAAATGTTATGAAAGCAGTTACGCCTTATCCTGAATACGTGCGTCAGGCATGCGAGAGTGGGGCCGATGCCATCGTAGTCGGTGCAGGTTTGCCTTTGGATTTACCCGATTTAACTAAAGATTACCCTGACGTGGCTTTGATACCTATTTTGTCGGATGCCCGTGGGGTGCGCATTGTTTTGCGTCGTTGGGCACGCAACAAGGTGCAACCTGACGCGATTGTCATCGAGAATCCAAACTATGCTGCTGGGCATTTAGGGGTCACCGATGCAAAAGAAATACATTCAGAGTTTTATGCATTTGCCCATGTCATTACTGAGGTGAGGTCTGTTCTCGAGCAGCTCAAAATTGATCCTGATTCTATTCCTATTATTGCTGCCGGCGGTGTACATAAACCCGAGCAAATAAAAGAACTATTATCGTTAGGAGCTAGTGCGGTGCAGTTGGGCAGTGCTTTTGCTGTTACCCAAGAATGCGATGCTCATGAAAATTTCAAAAAGGTTATGGTCGATGCTCAGCCAGAAGATATTGTGACCTTTAACAGCGTGGTCGGGATTCCGGCCCGTGCTGTGCGCACCCCATGGTTGGACGCCTATTTGCACAAAGAAGAGAAACTACAATCAGTAGCTACAGAACGCGATTGTACCGAGGGTTGGGATTGCTTGACCTTTTGCGGTTTGCGCGATGGCGTTGCCAAAGCAGGCCAGTTTTGCATTAATAGGCAGTTAGCCTACGCGTTAAAAGGTGATGTCCAAAGAGGGCTATTTTTCCGCAGCTCTGAGCCTTTGCCTTTTGGTTCAGCGATTCGTTCAGTATCAGAATTATTAGAATATTTGCTTAGTGCGTTGCCATTTAAAGGTCAATCTATGCTGGCCGCGGCGACTTGATACACAAAACCGCTCGTGACGACTCGCGAGCGGTGCTAAGGGTGGTTTAAAAACTATCGAACCAGGATGTTAGGGACGTGCTTCTTTAACTGTACAAACAGCTCATCGTTCAAGAGCTCGGGTGCTTGATGCGCAGCGTCTAATAGCCCTGAATCAATACAACCATCCGCACGAAAGTTTTGAATCACCCAGTGCTGTACTCCATGCGCGGCAAGTATTTCCGCCATGCTTTTCAAGTGCCGAGATTGATGCAATGCACTATGTATGGTACTGCGCACTTCGTAGTCGCATTGACCATTGACAATCATTTGTAGGCTGTCTTGGACCATTTTTACTGGCTGTGCGTGCAAAATAACGTCGTGGTAATGATCCCAACTGCTTTTTAAATCAAACCCTATCCAGTTTAGATGGGGCAAAATTTCGGCCAGACGTTTTGGATAAGCCCCCGTGGTGTGTAATCCTATTTTGAAGCCCAATGATTTGGCTGTCTTAATTGCTGCGGGCAAACCAGGATCCATGGTGGGCTCTCCGCCACTAAAAACAATGGCATCGAGTAATCCTTGGCGTTGCTGTAAAAAATCTTCGACCTCTGACCATTGAGGCGCCAGGGGATGGGGGCTGCGTGACTGTAAATGCGGATTATGGCAGTAACTGCAGCGCCAATTGCAACCTTGGACAAAAGCAACACAGACCAGATGGTTGGGATAGTCACTGGCACTAAAGGGAACAAAACCACCTAATTGTATGGTAGTACGTTCGAGAGAACGGCCTGAGGATAGCATAAAGTCTGCCTTTATTCATTGCGGCTGTTTAGGCGCCGCCAAAATTTACGCAACCGAATAAAATAGTATCAGCAGCAGAAATGGGCGGCGTGGGGAATAGGCCCACGAGCAGGTTTAATAAATTAAGTTCAGGCCTGCTCTTTGTGAGCCAGGGTACAGACTAGTGTTCAACAAAGTGCACGCGTTCTTTAAACTCGCCCTTTTTACCGATATTAAAAGAGGAGGTGGGGCGATGGTAGCCCATAACTCGTGTCCAGACTTCGCAGCGTTGGCGCTCTTGGTTATTTAAAGTGGCTTGTACTTGGTTTTTGTCGTTCATTGCGTTTTGCATGATTGCTCCTTGGTTAATGTCAAGAAAAACTAGTATTAAAAGTGACAAGAAACAGTGCTGCCCAATCTTCTCATGCTCATCGTGATGAGCTATTGAATAGATGCACTGTGTTTTGCTGCCAAGATTTCTTGGTCGCAGCGCGGGCAAAACTCGTGGTGCCCCGATAAATAACCGTGTTTTGGGCAAATAGAAAAGGTTGGAGTGACAGTCAGGTAGGGCAGGCGGTATTTGGATAGGGCGCGCCGAACAAGCAGTTTGCAGGCATCCGGGCTAGAAATTGCTTCTTGCATATATAGGTGCAGCACCGTCCCACCGGTGTAAAGAGTTTGTAGCTCGTCTTGGAGGGCTAGCGCCTCGAATGGATCTGTGGTGTAGTCTACGGGTATTTGGGTAGAGTTAGTGTAATAAGGGTTCTCTGCTGTACCCGCCTGAATAATGTCACTAAAGCGTTCGCGGTCCAGTTTGGCAAAACGATATGTGGTGCCCTCGGCTGGGGTGGCCTCTAGGTTATAAAGATGACCCGTCTCCTCTTGAAATTCCACCATCTTGCCACGAATATGATGCAACAAATCGATAGCCATTTGCATGCCTTGTGAGTGAGTCATGTCATAGGCATCATCTGTAAAGTTGCGAATCATCTCATTGACCCCATTGACCCCAATGGTTGAAAAATGATTGCGTAAGTTTCCTAAGTAACGACGGGTATAGGGAAACAGACCTTGATCCATGAGTTCAGTGATGGCAGTGCGTTTTTTCTCGAGGCTATTTTTGGCCATCACCATCAATTCGTCGATACGGGCATAAAGGCCCTGTAAATCATTTTTATACCCATAACCGAGCCGGGCACAGTTAATAGTGACTACGCCTAATGAGCCTGTTTGCTCGGCCGAGCCAAACAAACCATTGCCGCGTTTGAGTAATTCGCGTAGATCCAGTTGCAAGCGGCAGCACATTGAACGAACCATGTGTGGCTCGAGATCGGAATTTACAAAATTTTGGAAGTACGGCAGACCGTATTTAGCGGTCATCGCAAAAAGCAAGTCTGTGTTGGTACCGTCCCAGTCAAACTCTTTGGTGATGTTATAGGTAGGGATGGGAAAGGTGAACACACGGCCTTTGGCATCACCTTCGAGCATAATCTCGATAAAGCAGCGGTTGATCAGATCCATTTCGGCTTGGAGTTCGCCGTAGGTAAAGGGCTGGACCTCGCCACCGATCAGAGGCTGTTGGTTGGCCAGGTCCTCCGGGCATACCCAGTCAAAGCTAAGGTTGGTAAATGGAGTCTGCGTGCCCCAGCGAGAGGGCACATTAAGGTTATATATAAATTCTTGAATGCATTGCCGTACCTCGTGCTCGTTCATATTGTCTTTACGAATAAAAGGGGCGAGGTAGGTATCGAAAGAACTAAATGCCTGGGCGCCTGCCCATTCGTTTTGCAAGGTTCCCAAGAAATTGACCATCTGGCCTAAGGCGCTGCTTAGATGCTTGGGTGGAGCAGATTCGACTTTGTTTGGGACCCCGTTGAATCCCTCTTGTAGTAAATTGCGTAAGGACCATCCGGCGCAATAGCCCGAGAGCATGTCCAAGTCATGAATATGGACGTCACCCTCGCGGTGAGCGAGCCCAATATCAGGGTCATAAATATGGTTTAACCAGTAGTTAGCGGTGATATTACCAGCCATATTAAGGATGAGTCCTCCAAGGGAATAGCCTTGATTGGCATTAGCATTGACGCGCCAATCGCTGCGATCCAGGTATTCTTCTACCAACTGCTGTACGTTGACCAAAGTGGGATTAGTGGATGCTAGGCCATTATGAATCTCCTCTAGGCCAGACCGTGGTTCGGATGCTTTTACTGGGTGTTCGGTAGCGGGCTGAGTAGCTGTTTTGATAGTCATAATTTCTATATGTGGTGTTTGATTGGTGTGAAATGGCTATATGTTGTGGTCTAGGTTAAACCCTCTTTTTTGCTTTTTCTTTGCGATAAATCATATGGAACTCGGTTAGATGACTTTTATTTGCATGTTATAGACAAAAAAAACCCAACCGCGCCTCAAGAAAGCAGGGTTGGGTTTATCAGGCTAATGTTAATTATAGTAATTTCATTTGTTGCAAACCACGTGTTGTGGATTCTACGGCAGCCTTGGAACTTTTGGATCTAGCCTTAGAGGACGCCGTTGCTTGGTTTTGGTTACTGCTCTTATGCTCGATAAATAGAGCTTTGGCAGTGGCTGGTTGATAGTTGGTATTCAATTGTTCCGGCGCGTATAGGGACAGATCAAATTGCCCATTAACAATGCCAATATCACGCAAGATAGCGAGTGCGCGTAATGGGTTTTTAAACCGACGTGGTTCCTTACGCGCTGTTACTAGAACTGCGTAGTCTCCAGAGCGCATCTCGATCTCGATAAAAAAAGCATCCCCTTGAGCTTTGAGCACAACGCCGCTAACGCCACCTGCTTGGGTGGTGGCGCGTAACTGCTGCAAAGTAAAGAAATGGCTATGACTGCTATAACACATAGGGATTGTTTTTTTATGTTGTTTAATAAGTATGGATGAAATTGGCGTGAACAACGCGCCGAGCCAAAGGCGCCAGACGAAGTTCTTTGGTTTCATCTGGTGAAAACCAATGTGCTTGTTTAATTTCAGCCCCCACTTGAATAGGACCTGGCCAATACAGTGTATATAAATGAGCCTGTACTGTATAACCCTTTTCATTAACGGCAGGTGCCGAAAACTGGCCCACAAAATGGGGTAAATAGGCGGGCACAGAAATACTAAGTTCCTCGTAAAGCTCACGCGTTAGGGCTGCAATTGGGCTTTCGTGGGTTTCGATCTTGCCCCCCGCAAGCATATAGTGTTTAGAGTAGTCCTTGCGCACGAGCAGGACCTCGCCAGCATCGTTATGCAGCAGGGCAACAGCAAGATGTAATATAAGGGGCATCTTCATTAAATTTAAGCTGGAAGCTTTGTTATTGAACGATATAATAGAGCATTGTTTTTCTTTGTACCAGTGTGGCAGATTATGACAGCGACAATTTTAGAGACTATTCCAGTAAATCAAAAGGTAGGTATTGCCTTTTCTGGCGGGCTGGACACCAGCGCCGCTATTTTGT
>DATGTW010000049.1:0-5340 GCA_035301625.1 Paenalcaligenes sp. | reverse complement strand
ACTGTATTCCAACATGCGCACCTCGTAGAAGTAGCGCAGGATGGCTGGCTCTTGGATGATATCCTGCTGCGCATCAGCGATTTCCTCAACCCCTAACTGAGCCTCACCAAATAGGCTCAAGGATCGCACCATGCCCTCCAGACTCAACGCATTCAGCCCAGTAAATGCTTGCAAAGCAATGACCAACAGTCCGCGCACAAAGAGGATTTCATCACGCTGCAAATAAGGCGTAAACCCCAAACACTGATAAGGCACCCCCGCCATCAACAAGGCATTTTCCAATACGACAGACTGGTGCTGTGCCCGCATGATCACGGCACACTGGCTCAGCGTTTGGCCCGGAGTGCGTAAACGCTCGCGCACCGCGCGTAACAGCACCTGGGCCTGTTGATTCTCGGCATAAGACAGCAATTCAATCTGAGTTTCGCGGGCCAGCCCAGACTCTAGGCTCTTTTGTTTAAAAGTCCCGGCGCTTAAAGCTAACCAAGGACCATAACGGAAACTACGCCCTAGCTGAAAACGCGTGACCTCAGGGAAATACGCCTGAAAGTGCTCGTGCAAATAACGTTTATCCGCCCCCATATGCGAATAAATCACCTGATCACTGTCACCGGCTGCCACCAGATAAGACTGCCCATGCTGTAGCAAGGCCCGCAAAATAGCAAAAGCCGTAGCATTCATATCGTGCAATTCATCCACGATAATCAACCTAAAAGTAGGCAGCCCCTGTCCCTGATCGGGATGTAAATACAAACTGCGCGCCAAATCATAGCTGCTGTCAAAGGGCCCACGAAACTGGGCCTCGTCAAAAGCGCTCAAGCGTTCCCGCTCATAAGCCAGGGTCCACAGATACTCAATCAACGGCACCTGATGCAAATCTGCACGCTCATCTGGACTCAAACTGAGGTCTTCATCTATCAGGGCCAAGCGATGCTTTAACCGTAACTGGGTCGCAAAAAACTGACTGATGGCTGCCGCATGACTACGAATCTCTAAATAGGGGTAGCGCTCGGCATAGTGCGTGCTGCAGTACTCTAGCGCCCGTAGTATGGGGTCATGCAGCTGATTTAAACTCTCATACAGGGGCACGTCCCGTTCGCCCCATTGGGTCCATACATGCTGTGCAAACTGCTCGACAGTGCCGATGCGCAGACGCTGCACTAACCGTGGGGCCACGCCCAGCGTTAAAAGACGCGCTCGAAATACCGCTACAGCCTCGTCCGTAAATACCCAAATCAAAATTTGCTCGGGCGGTAAACCGCGCACCAGAGCCTCGCCGACGCGAATGGCCAAGGTCGTGGTTTTAGCAGCGCCCGCACCTGCCTCAATGAGACTGATACGGCGCTGCGACAACTGGATTAAGCGCTGTTCATGAGTGGGGGTGATACCACGTGGTATAAAACGGGGGCGATTGCTACTGATCGAGACCTCCGGCATCCGCCTCGTTGATTTCATCATTAGCACCTGAAGCCGCAGACGCGTCTGTCGCACTATCAAGGTTTTCACTGACGGACTGGAGCTTGGCCTCGAGCTTATCCGCGGGCAACCAGCCATTCACACGTGAGCCGTCCTCAAAAAAGATAGCCGGCGTTCCCTGCACGCCCAAATCCAAACCTGCTTGAAGCAGATCATCTATAGGATTCTCACACGTCACCTCGGCTGGGCGCTCTTCGTTGAGCATCCAGTCAGACCACACCTGGGGCGCATCATCTGCACACCAGACATGCTCGGCAATAGTCCGGGAATCAGGTGCCAAAATAGGGAACATCAGGCTATATATCGTTAAATCATCCAATTCGGCAAAGGTCTCGTGCAATCGTTTGCAATACACGCAATTAGGATCCTCGAAAATCACCAGCTGGCGGCTGCCATCGCCTTTAACCTGCTTGATTGCTGCATCCAAGGGCAACTGCGCAAAATCAACTCGATTCAATTCTTCAACGCGCTGTGCCGTCAAATCAGTTAATGTGGACACATCGACCAATGCCCCTTGGAGCACAAAATCCAAGGCCTCATTTGTATACAGTAACTCGGTGCCCAGACGTACCTCATAAAGCTCGGCAAATGGGGTCGGACGTACCTCGTCAACCTCAATTCCATCAAAAGCCGCTTCGAATTTACTTTTTATTTTTTCCAAAGCAGCCGGCTGTGCCGATCGAGTAGTCACACCGTTACTGCCCTCGCCTTGCTCGCTGACAGTCGTGACTGCCTGCCCGGTAGATTGTTCTCCTTGCACCGTTGACTGCTCATCAGCCAACACAGGTGCCCCAGCAACAGCAGAAACACCCAAAACGACTAAAACCTTTGCAAAAACCTTGCGCAATTTGAATTTCATAAATAAAAAAGCCCCACGGTCCTATTCACACCGGGGTCAACTCCTTTTTGTACGAGAAGAAAACTGGGGGGCAATACCTGCGGCCTCTTGGATCAGCAACCGCTTGAGCAGTGGCACACGGTTCACCAAACGCATCCCGACATTACGCGCCATCATGGCAGGCAACCCCGGCAAACCAAAAAATTGATGTAAACCATGGGTCACCCAGCGCATGGCAAAGATGGGCTCGGCCCGCTTGCGCCGATAACGGCTCAGGACAGAAAGGTCGCCCACCCCCTGATATGCAGGTTTGGTACATAAAACGTGGATAAGTTCCTCGATATCACCAAAACCTAAATTTAGCCCCTGCCCGGCCAACGGATGCACCCGATGGGCTGCATCACCCACCAGCGCCACCCCTGGGGCCACCATCGCAGAGCGCTCGAAAGTCAACGGAAAAGCATACAGGGGGCTGCGTACAGTCAATGTCCCCAAAGACCCATCAGTCAGAGCCTGCAAATGCTGTTCCAGCTGCTGCGCTCGGGCCTCAGGCGCCAAAGCCATCAACTCATCCGCTAATGCCTGCTTGACCGACCAAACCATTGACACCTGAGGGCCGGTGCTGGTCTCGGGCATAGGGAGCAAAGCCAAAATACTATCCCCTGTAAACCACTGCCGGGCAATCCCTTGGTGCGGTAACTGCGCATCGAGATGCGTCACAATACCACTGTCACCATAAGCATAAAAATCATGCTTGATATGAGCTGCGGTGCGTACCTTAGAGCGCGCCCCATCCGCCCCAATAACTAAATCAGCCGGCAGAAACTGACCACAGGCAGTCATCACCCCCCGCCCACGTGTCCCATCATTGTGAAAGCTCTCGAACAAGGCGTCATGCCAGCGCACCCCAAAAACCTGCAATGCCTGCAACAACGCCTGTTCCATCGTGCCTGACTCGACAATCCAAGCCAGCTCATCGCGCATGATCTGCCAGGCATCCAAAGTAATCTCGCCAGAAGCATCACCAAATACCTGCATGGCTTGTACTGGGGTGATGCGTTCTAGAGGCATCAGCCCCCAAACACCGAGCTCATCCAAAAACTGCTGGCTGGCAACCGACAAGGCATACACCCGTGGGTGATACTGCTCGGACTCGAGGCTGAGAGGCTGTTCGCGAGGGGCCAACACCTCGACCTCGAACCCATTTTTTTTCAAGCCCAGGGCGCTGGCCATCCCAGCCAGACCGCCCCCACAAATTAAAATTTTCTCTTGCTTGCGACTCATCGTGCCGTCGGTGTGCCTGCTTGTTTAGGCCAGAGCACCCATAGTTCACCAGGTTGTTTCATTTTACCGGCTAATGCTCCGGCCTGCTCGCCACTGCCCCAATAAAAGTCCATACGGGCGGCCCCTTTGATAGCTGCCCCGGTATCCTGGGCAAAAACGACCTGCCGCAGCGGCTGCCCCGAACCGGGATGCGTACTGGCCATATAAACCAAGCTGCCCAAGGGCACAAATTCGGGATCGACCGCAATGGCGCGCTCGGCCAATAAAGGAATACCATAGGCTCCTTTGGGACCCAGACTTTCATCAGTAATGGTTTCAGTTTCAAAAAACACCATGGCCTCATTGGCATTGAGCATCTCTTGGACTCGATTCGGATGACGCTGCGCCCACTGCTTTATATTTTGCATCGATGCCTGCTCAAGAGAGATTTCACCCTGATCGGCTAACCATTTACCAATAGAGGTGTAAGGATGGCCATTATGGTTTGCGTATGCCAATCGAATTGATTGCCCATTTTCAAAGCGCGCTCGTCCCGAACCCTGTATTTGCAAGAAAAAAGCTTCTACAGGATCCTTGGCCCATACCAATGCTTTGGGCTGGCGCTCTGGATTGGCCGCAATTTCGGCCCGCGTATCATAGGGCACCACCCGATCACCATCGAGTTTGCCGCGGATGCGTTTACCAGCCAGCTCAGGATATAAACTGCCTAAATCAACGGTGAGCAAATCATCAGGCACTGCATATAAAGGCCAAGCATAACCAGACTGCTTATGAGGAGCTGCCTCGATAACTGGCTCGTAATAGCCCGTCACAGTATTGCGCGCGATCTGATTGTTTTCGTCCATCAAGCGCCAAGGCTGTAGGTGTTCTTCCAGAAAGCTGCGCACCTGCGCCGCACCTGAATGCTCATCAAGCCCACTGCGCTGAGCCGCTGCACACACTGGCTGCCAATCTTTGGGCGTCGCACGTGCGGGATGGTGCAATCCCCCACTGGTGGGACGCATTAAGCCCTTGCAATTATTAATGAACCCCTGCCAAATATTTTGTAAATCATCCTCTTGCCAGCCCGGCAGCGCCCCCCAGGTGACTGACTGAAAACGCCCCTTTAAAGGACGCTCGGCCGTATCTGTGATTGCCTCTAAAGCTGGCACATCCAGAGGCTGTGAAATAATATCTTTTTTTTCTGCGGGTTTTTGCTCGGGCACTTGTGTGGCGCACGCCGCCAACAAAGCCAACACCCCCACACCTACCCAATGTCTTAGACCCATAAGCTACACCCTCAATGAACACATGCAATGCCCGTCTGGATGCGGGCAATAAACCTATTGTTAATGCATCAATGCAAAGTACGTGGCACTGACAAGACAAAACGCTCGATAGGTAGCTCAAAGGGCACCCCTTGCTCATCCACGCAATAATAAGTGCCCTCCATCGTGCCTACCGGCGTCGTTAAAGGACAACCGCTAGTATATTCAAAGCCTTGGCCAGGGGGAATCAGCGGCTGCTTGCCCACGACACCTAGCCCCCGCACTTCCTGCACGTCACCCTCACCGTCAGTAATAATCCAGTGGCGACTAATCACCTGAATGGCTTGTTCAGTTTTGTTTTCTATATTGACCCGATAGGCAAAAACATATTGCTGCTCTTCAGGATTTGACTGCTCGGCTATAAACTGTGGGGTGACCTTTACTACCACATTGCCTACCGTCATAACAACCTCCATCAAATCTAACCACACAACA
>DATGTW010000048.1:0-2532 GCA_035301625.1 Paenalcaligenes sp. | reverse complement strand
CGCATGGGCTGGCGCTTTTCCATTGAGGCCTTTCACGACCTCACTGACCGCGCCGTTGATACTGAAACCGAAGATAAAATCACCCACCTTATTGCAACCACACCTGGCGTATTGGGTCTGCACGACCTCAAAACCCGTAAAATGGGTGACATGATTTGGGTGGAAGTCGATATCGAAATGGATTCCAAGCTCACTATCAAAGAGGGCCATGACATCGCCGTAGAAGCCCGTGAACGCGTCATGGATGCACTGCCGGTACTGGATGTAATGACCCACTTTGACCCTGTGGATACCGCAACCAAAGAGCTGCTGGACGAATAATACTAAGTCAGCACATCAGCCCAGATTGTTTGGGCCCAACTATAGGTATGTTGGCCTTCTTGCGCTGTAGCATGTGTAGAAACCCCACCTGAACCCTCCACGGGCATCATGGTTTCATGCTCAGGGCTATATTGATGTACGCTGGCCACATGCATGGCCAGCTCATCATTCACCAAACTAAAACACGTATTGGAATAAATAGGCCTATCGTTCACAGGACGATCCAGCATCAAAGCAGCAACAGCCGCGGCACAAGTTTTGCCATGCTGATTAGCCATATGACCTGATTTAGGCATCCCCGGAGCGACTTGGATAGCATCACCAATCACATGAATGCCAGGCACAGCAGTCGATTCAAAGGTCAGGAAATCAACCGCACACCATCGCCCACCTGCATTCGTTAGCCCCGTCTGATGAGCAATATCCCCCGCCCGCATGGGGGGCACAAAATTAAGCACATCCGCCTGCTCATCCTCGCCAAATTCGAACAACACGCGATTTTCTGCGGGCACCACATCGACCGCCTTAAACATGGGCACATACTCAACGATATCAGGGTAAAGATCGGCCCAAGCGGCTTTAAATAAATCGGGCTTGGATGCAACATCAGGGTTAGCATCAAAAACCAAAACCTTTGAGCGGGGCTTGTGTTTTTTGAAATAAGAAGCCACAGCGCAAGCCCGCTCATAGGGAGCAGGTGGGCAACGAAAGGGAACCTCGGGCACACTGATAATAAAACGGCCACCATCAGGCATAGCCTCTAACTGCTGCCGTAACTGTACCGTTTGCGGTCCAGCCTTCCAGGCGTGCATAATCTTTTCCTGAGCCTGCTGGCTGTTCATGCCTGGAATCTTGTCCCACAGAAAGTCAACACCGGGCGCCATCACCAAACGGTCCCAACGCAGCTCCTGTCCATTGGTTAACAGCAAAGAACGCCCATCCGAATCGATAGAATCAACACGCTCATGGATCAGCTGAATACCGTAATTTTTCTCTAAGTGGTAGTCCAACGTGACATCAGCCAACGTATAGTGCCCTTCGAGCACCATATTAGACAAAGGACATGAAATAAACTGCCGCTGCGGCTCGATCAAAGTTACCTCTATTTGTCCCTGGCTAAACAAGCGTAGATACTTGGCCGCGGTCGCCCCCGCAAAACCACCCCCAACGACCACTACATGTCCTGCTGAAGGCTTATTTGCCCAAACAGGCAACGCCTGCCCCATCACGGCCAGCGTACCAGCAACCTCTAAGAAACGACGCCTATTAAAACCCATTTACCCCTCCTTGTAATGCCCGTCCTTTTTCTGGGCATCAGTTCTTGTGCTGACAACTTTAGTCTTGTTGTGCATACCATTGCGCGATACGGCGTAACACCTGAGCATCATAGCCTTTAATCGTTTGCACCATCAGTACGCCAGACTCATCAGACTGATGATAGTGCTGCATTTTGCGCATGAACTCATCCACCGACTGCCCCGCAATAGGCGGAATCACTTGCCCAGGTACAGCCCGTGTCGTAGCCCCATGACACGTCACGCACGCAGACGCCCAGCCCATCGCTTGGAAATCAATCGCCTGTTCTTCGATAGCCGAATCTTGAGGAGCAGCTAACTCCTCGTTAGCTTGCACGACCTGAGTTAAGCCCATCACAAGGAAGACTAAGGCAATAGCTGACAACACATTGAATTTATTCTTAACGGTAAAAGAATCCCCTCTTCTCATCCCCCCTCCTGAAAACCATGCTTTAAAAGAAAGCTTTAAATCCTGCTCAATGCCCCGCCCCCCATCTAATTACTACAAACACCCAAGCACCGCACACACCTTTCTGCAATTCTATAGACACAACAACCCCTGGACCGGGCAAATGCCATGGCCGCAAAACTGTCAAACTAAAGCAAAAGGAAGGGTAGCGGCAGAAAAGAATAATGCCAGAGGTGCACAAAGTGGAGCGGGTGAAGGGAATCGAACCCTCGTCTCAAGCATGGGAGGCTTGCGTTCTACCATTGAACTACACCCGCACGGAGCACATAAAAAGAAAAATATACCAAAGAACCGCTGAAATAGCCATTTTTTATGGTTCGATGCTAAAATCCCTCATTGCAAAAAACAATATCTACTTTGTAGCAATGACCCAAACCAAAAGTCGCATCCGCAGTTACGTCACCCAGCGTGCACATATTACTCCAGGGCAAGCTCGTGCCATAGAAA
>DATGTW010000047.1:0-37789 GCA_035301625.1 Paenalcaligenes sp. | reverse complement strand
TGGCGCATGGCTGATCGGTTTGTGGCTAGGACCTGCCACAGGATGGGCTCTTTTTGCCCTGGGACTGTTGTTAATGGTCTTGGTCAGTGGCCACCAACTCCAACAAATCAACCGCTGGGTCCGCAATGTTCACCAACCCCCGCCTGCCAGTGTCGGCCCTTGGGATCATATATTGGCACCGATCTATAGGCAGCTGAAACAAAATCGTCTGCAAATACATCACCTTAAAAGCCAAGTAGATGCCATCATCATGGCAGCCGAGGCGCTACCGGATGGCACCATTACGCTTGACAAGCATTTTCGTATCCAGTGGTGCAACCAAACTGCCAGCACGCACTTGGGTCTTAATTTAGCTACGGATCGCAACCATCCCATATTCCATATTATCCGCCATCCTGATTTCATTCAGTATGTACAAAGTAAAAAATGGGATGACTCTCTAATGTTGCAAAACCATCAACCAGGGCACCGTCGGTCGCTACTGATTCACATCTCGCAGTATGGCATTGGCCAATATATTTTGGTGAGTCGCGACATCACCCAGCTTGAACGCCTGGAGCGCGCGCGCAAAGACTTTGTAGCCAACGTTTCCCACGAATTACGCACACCATTGACTGTTTTGTACGGTTTTATAGAAACCCTACATGAAACCTCATTGGACGAACTTGACCAAGAACAACGTCAAGAATACCTGCGCCTGATGATGGAGCAAGCAGAACACATGCGCGCGCTGGTCTCTGACCTGCTTACCCTCTCTGCCCTGGAATCCACACCCGGTGATGAGCACGAACCCATAACAGCAGGCCCCATCATTGAGCAAGCCATTAAACAAGGCCAAGCCCTATCACAGGGCAATCATGATTTTCATATCGAAGTAGACGATAATTTAGCCATTATGGGATCTGAAACGGAACTGAGCTCGGTCTTTAGTAACCTCATTAATAATGCCGTGCGCTATACACCCAAGGGCGGTAAAATTCATATTAGCTGGAAACAAAATACAGTCGGCGAGGCAATTTTTGCAGTTCAGGATTCAGGTATTGGCATTGCGGATGAGGATATCCCCCGCCTGACCGAACGTTTTTACCGCGTGGACCGAGCGCGCTCCCGAGCGACCGGCGGAACCGGACTTGGGTTGGCCATTGCCAAACATGTGGCCGCTCGCCACCACGCCCACCTTGCCATCAAAAGTGAGCTCAACCAAGGCAGTTGCTTTAGTTTGGTATTTCCCACCAACACCGTGACTCAAGCCGCTGGGCCTGCCCCAAGCTCACCCCACATTAATTAATTTTGATATCTGGAACCATAAATGAACACACCCCAAGTACTTTCCCCTTTTCATCTCGCATTTCCTGTTCACAACCTCGAGAAAGCACGCACCTTTTATGGCGATATCTTAGGTTGCTCTGAAGGACGCTCTAGCCCTGAGTGGATTGATTTCAACTTTTACGGACACCAAATCGTAGCGCACTTGGCTCCTGATGAATGCCAACCCACGCAAACCAGCGAGGTCGACAGCGAACAAGTACCGGTACGCCATTTTGGCATCGTCATGGATATGCCCAGCTGGCAGACGCTGGCGGATCGCCTGCAAGAGCAAGAATTAGACTTTATTATCGAGCCCACCATTCGATTTAAAGGACAACCCGGCGAACAAGCCACCATGTTTTTGCGTGACCCTTCAGGCAATGCCCTCGAGTTCAAAGCCTTTAAAGATTTGAGCTCTTTATTTGCCAAATAAAACTGCACAGCAGACAAAGCTGCGCACACGCCCGCCTATAAAAATAATCGATAGGCGGGATTGTGCGTTTCATTCCAATAGGGATAGCCCAGCTCATTTAAAAACTTTTTGAGTTCTTTTTTATCACTGGGCGGTGCCTGTATACCCACCAAAGTCCGAGCATAATCCCCACCGTAATTTCGATATTGGAACAAACTGATATTCCAAGCTGGGTGCATGCAACTTAAAAAACGACGCAATGCCCCAGGACGCTCGGGAAAAACAAAACGATATAACTCTTCGTGCTCGGCCAGCTCGGAACGCCCCCCAACCATATAACGCAGATGGCTCTTGGCCATTTCATTATTGGTCAGATTAATGGTGGGAAAACCCTGGTTAATAAAATTCTGCTCTAATGCCGTGATCTCAGCCTCGGACTGTATCTGCAGACCGACAAATACATGCGCAGTATGCGGATCAGAAATCCGGTAATTAAACTCAGTCACTGAACGCTCACCGAGCGCCTCGCACAAACGCAAAAAACTGCCGCGCTCTTCGGGCAAACTCACGGCAAACAATGCCTCACGGGCCAAACCCACATCAGCGCGCTCGGCTACAAAACGCAGCCGATCAAAATTCATATTAGCGCCCGAAGTAATGGCCACAAAAGTACAACCATGACAACCCTGCTCACGGACGTATTTTTTAGCTCCTGCGACTGCTAACGCACCCGCTGGTTCGAGCACGCTGCGGGTATCCTGGAAAACATCCTTGATAGCTGCGCACACCGCATCAGTATCCACACAAACGAAATCATCCACGAACTTGCGCGCCAATTTAAAAGTTTTTGCACCCACCTCTTTGACTGCTGTGCCATCTGAAAACAAGCCAACGTCTTTGAGCACCACCCGCCGTTTAGCCCGCACACTGCGCTCCATGGCATTGGAATCCTCAGTCTGAACCCCAATAATTTTAATTTCAGGACGTAATTGCTTGATATAAGCAGCTACTCCTGCAATCAGACCGCCCCCACCAATAGGTACAAAAACCGCATCAATAGGCCCGGGATGTTGATGCAAAATCTCCATCCCTATAGTGCCCTGACCAGCAATGACATCCTCATCATCAAAAGGGTGCACAAAAGTCAGCCCCTCGTCTTTTTCTAGGGTCACAGCATGTTCGTAGGCATCAGTAAAGCTATCGCCAACTAAAACCACCTCGCCGCCCAAATTACGTACGGCATCGATCTTGAGCTGCGGCGTAGTCACCGGCATCACAATGACAGCACGCGCACCCAAACGATTAGCTGAATAGGCCACCCCCTGAGCATGATTACCCGCCGAAGCCGCAATCACCCCGCGCCTGAGATCCTCGACAGGCATATTGGCCATTTTGTTGTAAGCACCCCGTAGTTTGAAACTAAAAACTGACAATTGATCTTCGCGTTTTAATAAAATACGGTTATTGAGACGCGCAGATGCCAAAGGGGCAAGCTCTAAAGGGGTTTCTGTAACGACGTCATACACTTTGGACGTCAAAATGCGTTTCAAATAGTCATTAGACATAATGGGTCAAACCAAGCACTGGGAAACTTCTTAAAAAAACGACAGCAAAGTGAAAAAGAATAACACAGGCACCCACAGTGCCCCAATCAACCCTAAGCAATGTACACTCTAGCCTTGTCTTTACGCACTTAATTTTTTTAGTACGCACACATGATCGAAGCTTGGGTTCAAGACCTGGTTAATTGGGTTTTAGTCACATTTGCCCTGCCCGAAGTGGGGTTAAGCGCCATTTTTGTAGTGAGCTTTGTCTCTGCAACCCTACTACCACTGGGCTCTGAACCAGCGGTCTTTGGCTACGTATCACTCGCACCACATATGTTTTGGCCAGCAGTATTTATAGCCACCATAGGCAACACCTTAGGCGGTTTGACCAGTTACTGGACGGGTCTACTGGCCCAAAAAGGCTACCAACGTTGGCGAGAAAACAACCCCGAAGAAACAGCAGAAAGTAACTATGGTGAAAAAACCGCTGGTCGTTGGCACCAACTCATCAACCGATGGCTAGAACGCTTTGGCCCACCCGCCCTACTACTATCCTGGCTACCTATAGTAGGCGACCCATTATGTGCACTCGCAGGATGGTTACGCCTACCACTAGCAGCCAGCACGGTATACATGGCCATCGGCAAATTTCTACGCTACGTCATCATGACCGCGTTTTTGCTCTGGATAGCCCCTTACTTGGGCCTGAACATCTAAATACGAGAACTAATCCTCAATATCAGGACCAAAAGAACACACCGTGTACACAGGCAAACCCGTCTCGCGCACAGCCTCGGAACCGCCTAAATAAGGCAAATCGATCATCGCAGCTGCCTCAATAGCATTGGCCCCCAAACGCTGCAGCAAACGAGACGCGGCAACCATCGTCCCACCAGTAGCAATTAAATCATCAATTAACAACACCCGTTGCCCTGGACGCACTGAATCCGTATGCATCTCGACAGTAGCATTGCCATACTCCAGAGTGTACTCCTCAGCCACAGTCCGATAAGGCAGCTTGCCCTTTTTACGCACCGGCACAAAACCGACGTTGAGCTCATAAGCCAACACCGAACCCACAATAAAACCACGCGCATCAATACCAGCCACCAAATCCAAACGCTGGTTCATATAACGATGCACAAACAAATCAATCAGCGCCCGAAATGCACGAGGATCCTGCAACACCGGGGTGATATCACGAAAAACCACACCAGGCTTGGGCCAATCAGGCACACTGCGGATGGTTTGCCGAATATAGTCAATGGGATTAGTTCGCATAGTCATCAAAAGTAAATTGACTGCCTAAATGTATCGCAACCACGCCATTGTACAGCCAAAAATAAATAAAACGCAGCACACCTGTAAAAGCGCCCAACCTGCTGCCACACAAACAGCCAATTTAAGCTGCTCGCAGGACAGCGAACAGCATCAAACCAGAACAGACCCATAACGAAGTGTCCTCGGGACCTTGCTCGCTAACACTCGCTGCGAAGCCCACTCGAAAACTTATTACGTGCCTTCACCTCCATGCAAAGCAGAGAGCCTCAATAAACCCCCTGCTACATAAGTTACTTATACAAGACGCTCGGAAGGAATTGTTTTGCAGATGTTCCGAGCGCAGCGAGATATCAAAAAATAAATCCTGCAGAGCGACAAACAGCAGCACCCTGAAACAGAAACACGCTGCTGCAAAATCCATCACCTATACCCGCACCAAAACCCCACCCACCAAACGATAGGTCTGCCGCGCAAAAGCCTCGGGCAAGGCATTATGAGTCACCACAATTACACTATGCCCTCGTGATAAATACTCAAGGTCCCGCATCAATGCATCCGCGGTATCCTCATCCAGGCCAGCCGTCGGTTCATCCAGCAACCAAAGCTGGGCGGGATACAACACGATACGTGCCAAGCACAAGCGACGGCTCTGTCCTGCTGACAGGGTATTTCCCCCCTCGCCAATCCAACTGTCTAACCCACCTATTTTGCGAATATGCTCTTCCAATTGCACTGCTCTGAGTGCCGCCCATAAATCTTCATCACTGGCCTTGGGAGCCCCCAGCTGCAAGTTATAACGCACTGTTCCTAAAAACACGGGGGAATGCTGAGACAAATAAGCAAAATGGCGGTACAGCACTGATTCCCGTACCTGCTCTAAATCTATGCTGCCATATTGAATTTTTCCACTATAGGGCACTATCTGCATTAAGGCTTGTAACAAGGTCGTTTTACCCGAACCGCTTAAGCCTTGGATGACCATTCGTTGCCCGGCAGGTAATGAAAAGTTCAACTGCTGGAGCACTGGCGCAGCACTGTATGCAACGGACAACTCTGTCACCTGCAAATCTTGGATAGTCGTTGGCAAAGTATCAATTGAACGCTGCTGGGCTTGATCTTGAGCGGTAGATGACGCCGGCTGCAAGGCATGTAACCGCGCTGATGCAGCATGAACTGCACCCAGCTCAGAAGCGCCGCGCATGACTGGGGAAAACACCTCAAATAAACCCATCAAGCCAAATAACAACCCCACCCACATGGGTGCATTCATCTCGGCCTGCGTCTGGGCAATCCCGCCGATGACCAGTAACAAAAATACCAAAGCACCCATTAACAACTGTTGAATCAATGTACCCAGACTAGAATGCGCATTGAGTCGGTCTGCTGCCTGAGCATTACACTGCAAAGTATCTGAAAACTGATCAAGGACACGATTTTCAGCATTAAAGACAGCTAAATCACTATGGGCGACAAAGCTGTCATGCGCCATTGCGCGTAAATCAGCAAACCCTTCTTGTACCTGCTGCCCATCGGCTGCACTGCGTCGCGCTAGCCAATAAGGCAGCCCCACAATGGCGACTGCAGTACTTAAAAGCACTATCCATGCCACCCAGGGCAAAAACAGACCCAATACCCAACTAAAAAACAACCCCGCAACGCCCCCTGCAATCACAGGAGCAACCAACAATAGGAAAAATGTATCCAGCCGATCAATGTCGCCCACCAAACGGGCCACCAAATCCCCATCACGGAATCGAGCTAATTGCTCGGGATTCAAACGAGCGATACGAGCGAAACTGCGACTACGCACTTCAGACTGTAAATTGAGCGTCACCTGATGACCGACAACACGTTCTAAGTAGCGTGACACGATGCGCAAGATGGACAATCCACGCACCAAGGCCGAGGGGATGAAGTAATTAAAACTGGCCATGGCTGTCACCAAAAAAGCAGTGGTCAAAAACCAACCCGCCACACTCAACAAGCCCACCCCAGCAAAAATTGTCAGACCCGTCAAAAAAATGGCACCGACACTCATGAACCAATGTTGACGCAGCCAGCGGCCGCTTAATTGCCACCATAACTTCATGACATTACCTCTATTCTTTGCTCTGTGATTTGCCAGTATTGATTTAACTGTTCGGCTACCGCCCGATCATGGGTTGCGACAATTAATCCGCGCCCTTGGCAAAACCGCAGGATCTCAGCCATTACCCTATCCCGAGTTTGAGGATCCAGATACGCCGTGGGCTCGTCCAATAAAACCAACTGCGGATTACTCAAAAACAACCGTGCCAGTGCAATTCTATGTGCCTGCCCTCCTGACAAACCAAAGCCCCGCGTCCCCAGCTCAGTATCCAATCCCTGAGGGAGTGCACGCACAAATTCCTCTGCCTGAGCACAGGCCAATGCCGCCCACAGCTGCGCATCATTTGCCTCGGGATCAGCCAAGCGCAACAGCTCCCGCACACTACCCATAGTGAGAAAAGGCTGCTGGCTAATCAAAATTGTGGCAGGGACTAACTGCGATGCGCCCTCCACGGGCTGGTTTTTAGGGTCGTAAACACTTTGCCCAAGATCACGCCATTGCCACCATTGCCCCTCAGCAGGCGTTCGCAAGCCTATCAAGGTCTCAAGCAGGCTGGTCTTGCCACTCCCACTAGGCCCCATCAAAGCTACGTGTGCACTGCGTGCCAATTGCACCTGTATGTCCGCAAGCACTAAATCATTGGATTGCGGAGTAGTAAGCACACCATCCTGAATGGCAAGCAACTGTTCGGGCTGAGCCTCCCAAAAGCAATGCACAGTGGCGTTGCCCACTGAACCTGCTGCTTCATGAGCTGAAACACTGCTGGATGAAATAAATACATCGGTTTGCTCGGATTTGGGTGTAAGAGATTCCACGGCCTCACCCCCCTTGTCCTGAGCCGTATCCTTGTCCGACCCTAGGGGCGCTGGGGGCAGCTCGACAAGCATCTCTTCGAGCTGCTCAACTGCCGCTTTAGCGGTGGAACGCTCGTGATAACCTGCTGCTAACTGTCGTAGTGGGTTATAAACCTCAGGCGCAATCAATAAACAGAACAACCCATGCTGCAGGGTATAACCACTGAAGCCCTCACCAAAGGATCCTAAATAGCTAAACCCAATATAGACGGCAACCCCTGCCACACCCAGTGCGGCGAACAACTCTAAAACAGCCGAGGATAAAAAAGCAATCCTCAGCACACCCATGGTGGCCTGATTTAAGCGATCGTTAGCCTGTTTGACCTCTTGAATTTCTGCCTCGGTACGACCAAATAAACTCAAAGTGAAAACACCCTTGATACGATCCCCAAACACCCCGGATAACTGACTGAGAATAGTCTGATGCTTGCGATTTACAGCCTCGGCCCCCCAACCAATCAAGGCCATAAACACTGGAATCATGGGTGCTGAAATAATGAAAAGCAGCGCGACAATCCAATCTGTGGGTAGAACCGCCAAGGTAAAAATAATGGGCAATAATCCCGCGGCATACATCGCTGGTAGAAAGTTACGTAAATAACCATCCAGCGCCTCTATATGCTCAACCAGTAAAGCAGCCAGCTCACCCGAAGGATGTTGACGTGTCCAGGCTGGTCCACGCCGTAACATTTGCGCAAACACCTGCGCACGTAGCTGTTGTTTAACCTGTTCTACTGCCCGACTGGCAGCGCGCTGCCCCGACCACCCAAAAATGGCTCGCAATACTATGAGAGCAGCAATACCACCAACCGCCCCCCATAATGCATGAATCGGTTGTTGCAACCGTATTACAGCATCAAGTACATACGCCAATAAATAGGCTTGCACGACAAAAAGCATGCCGACCACTATCGGGGCTAAAAAAGCCCAACCCATCGCACGCGGGCTGCGCCGCCACAGACCTGCCAACCACCGGCGTTGGCTGGCAGGGGTTTTGACCATCTCAGTTGCTGCTCTCATTGATTATATGAATGCCTGTTCTCATTAATCTGACCGAGTCCATTGTATTTCAAATCTACTATTGACATGTTTTTCCCCCTCCTGTATTGATGTATGGCTACAATAAACGGGGTCTGGCCTTATACTGAATACTATGTTCACCACTGATTATCTAGCCTCGGCGCAGCGCACTTTTGATATCGAAATTACCGCCCTGCAAGCGCTTAAAAATAGTTTGGGTGCCCCCTTTACAGAGGCGGTGCAACGTGTACTTGCGTGTCGCGGGCGCGTTGTAGTCACTGGCATTGGTAAATCTGGCCATATTGGTCGCAAGATCGCTGCTACCTTTGCTTCTACTGGCACACCTGCCTTTTTCATGCACGCGGCCGAGGCTCTACATGGCGATATGGGCATGATCACCAACGATGATCTAATTATTGCCATTTCTTATTCCGGCACTGCCCAAGAGTTAATCACTATCCTTGGCATTGCACAGCGCTTGGAAACTCCTTTTATTGCCATTACGGGCCACCCACACTCTGAGTTAGCCCGCAATGCTACCCTGCACTTGGATGTTCATGTAGAAAAAGAGGCTTGCCCACTTAATTTGGCGCCCACCGCCAGCACCACAGCCACATTGGTGCTGGGCGATGCATTAGCAGTAGCCTGCTTACAGGCCAAAGGCTTTACAGAACAAGACTTTGCCCGCTCTCATCCCGGGGGGGCACTGGGCCGCCGTCTATTGACCTACGTACGCGATGTCATGCGCCAAGACTCTGATTTACCCATCGTGCCTCTTGGAACCCTTATCCCGGATGCATTGACTGAAATGTCTGCCAAAGGCATGGGTATGACTATTGTCGTTGATGCCGACAATCACCCTATCGGTATATTTACCGATGGTGATCTACGACGTATCATCGCCAAAGAGGGCAATGTACGCCATTTGGCAGTCGAGGCCGGCATGACCCGCAGCCCCAAGCACGTAGCAGCCGATGATCTGGCTGTCAAAGCAGCTGCATTGATGGACAATCTACGTATCAATCAACTTTTAGTACTTGATGATACAGGCGTTGTGATCGGTGCTTTGCATATGCATGATCTCCTGGCTGCCAAAGTCATCTAAACCTTTACTCTAAACGATTACAATGGCTATCAATTAATTCCAATGACTAATAATCAGACACGAGACAAGCTTTTTACCTATTTTCAATACTATGCTTAAAAACAATCCACCCCATCCTATAGAATCCGTCCTCTTGGCCCCCTTGAGCGAAGAAATCATCGAGCGCTTGCAATCTATTCGCCTAATGGCCTTTGATGTCGACGGCGTTCTAACTGATGGTCGTCTCTGGTATGGCGATCAGGGTGAGGTCTTTAAAAGTTTTCATGCGCTGGATGGTCATGGACTGCGTTTACTCAAAGAGTGTGGCATCACCGTAGTGCTGATTACTGGCCGTGAAAGTGCCATTGTCACACGCCGCGCCAGCGAACTGGGTATCGCCGAGGTACACCAAAATATCCGTGACAAACTGGGCTGCCTCAAGGAAATTACTGAACGGCTCAGCCTCACCTTGGACCAAGTCGGTTATATGGGAGATGATCTCATCGATATCACTGCCATGCGACGCGTGGGTTTTGCTGCTAGCGTGCCCAATGCGCCGCATTACATTACTCAACTAGCGCATTGGGTCGCCTCTGTGGCGGGTGGCATGGGCGCCGCTCGCCAGTGCTGCGATCTGATTTTGGCGGCTCAAGGCTATCTGGGCAACTACTTTGCTGCCGACAACCCTACTGGCCTGACAGGTGTCATACAATAAGCCATGCGTGACCGCCTTCCATCTCTCATCACAGTTGCCTTATTAATCACCTTGGTGGTGGGCACCTGGTGGTCTGCGCACTACACCATGAGTACCATCGAAATTGATCCCCCACGTAAGCTCACCCACGAGCCCGATGCTTGGGCCCACGATTTCATCATGCTGCGCACCAATCCCGCTGGCGAGGCCACCAACCGACTCGAAGGCGACTATTTCGAGCACTACCCAGATGATGATTCTTATTTCATCGTCGAGGCTGTAGCGACTGGCATTCGCCCCGAACGCCCTGTTACCATTGGTCGCTCTGATGAGGCTGTGATGGATGAAGACGGCGCACGCATCACGATGCAAGGCAATGCCCACGTTCATCGCGTCCCCACCGAGGACCGAGCAGCCTTGGACATTTATAGCGATGTGCTCATTATTTACCCAGACGAAGACGTCGTCGAGACTGACAAACCCGCCCATGTTGTAGACGGGCGCTCTACAATGGATGGCATCGGCATGCACTATGCTAATGACACACGCCAGTTACAAGTGTTTTCGGCCTCTAATGTCAAACTTTCCGGACAGGATCGCCAAGAACGCCGCGGGCAAAAACAACAAGAGGATATCCAACCATGATCCACTCACGCCCCTTTCTTTTCTGGATGCCTTTGATGATACTCATCGGCATGTTGATCGCCGCGCCCCTATCTGCCCAAACAGCCGAAGAGCCCGAACCTGACACCATCGTCATTTCTGACACCCTGCACCATGACGATGTCGAACGTGTCAGCACATTTACCGGTGATGTAGTCATGACGCGTGGACAATTAATCCTGCACTCTGATCGCCTGGATCTATCAGAAGACATCGATGGATTTCAATATGGTGTCGCTACCCTAGACACCAGTGATCGCGTACGTGTGCGCCAAGAAAACCCCGAGGATTTTGAAATCATTCGTGGCGAAGGGCTCCGCGCCGAATGGGATGGCAAAGCCGAAGAGTTAGAACTCATTGGCCAAGCCATCATCACCCGTTACGTCTGTGGCAAGCCCGTCGATGAAGTGCGCGGAGAACGCGTCATTTATTATCAGAAAACCGATACTTACGAAGCCTTTAGCGGGCCCGAATCAGCCGCTGATGACCGCCGTGTGCGCTCGGTCGTCCGTCCACGGGCCGTTGCTGACAAAGCCATTGAAGAATGCCGTGAACAACAGTCCAAACAATAATTCCCAATCTCATTCCGCTACCGATGGACAAACCCGTTTGCAGCGTCGCTCGGGTTCTTTGCAGGCGATTGGCCTGAGCAAATACTATGGCCGCCGACAGGTCGTCAAAGATGTCTCTATGGAGGTCAACAGTGGTGAGGTTGTTGGCCTACTGGGTCCCAATGGGGCAGGTAAAACAACCAGTTTTTACATGATTGTAGGGATTGTCCCGGCCGACGCTGGCCGCATTGAAATTGATGACACCCCCATTACCACCTTGCCAATTCACAAACGCTCGCGCATGGGGTTGTCCTATTTGCCCCAAGACGCTTCAGTGTTTCGCCGTCTCAATGTAGAAAGCAATATCCGCGCAGTGTTAGAGCTGCAAATTGATGAAAACGGCCGACGCTTTAAAAAAGCTCAAATCCAGGAGCAGCTAGAACATCTACTCGAAGAACTACAAATCACCCATATTCGCAAAAATACAGCAGTATCACTCTCGGGGGGAGAACGCCGACGCGTAGAAATCGCCCGAGCGCTGGCAACGCAGCCTCGATTTATCCTCCTTGATGAACCCTTTGCTGGGGTAGACCCCATTGCTGTCATCGAAATTCAGCGCATTGTGCAATTTCTGAAATCCCGTAATATCGGGGTGCTGATCACAGACCATAACGTACGCGAAACCTTAGGCATCTGTGACCGAGCCTACATCATTAGTGATGGTGCTGTACTGACCAGCGGCCAGCCTGAAGACATCGTTCAAAACCCCGAGGTGCGCAAAGTTTACCTCGGCGAACACTTCCGCATGTAGCCCGCAAAAATATTTCTGGCACCCTTGGTTTCCTTCATGCACGAGTCACTGAGCTTATGTATACTGAACACAGAAGCTTCTCCACAGCAGTGCATTTTGCCTGCTTTCATCACTACAACAAGGAGCGTTCTATGAACATCAGCATTACTGGCCGCAGTGTAGAGGTAACCCCCGAAATTCGCAGTTATGTCGAGAACAAAATTGGCAAAATTTCGCGCCATTTTGACAGCGTCATCGATGCTCAAGTGATTCTCTCGGTCAAACGCGTTGATCACATCGCCGAGGTTACACTGCGTCTACCCGGCAAGGACATTCACAGTCAGGCCACAGCCGAGTCCATGCTCGCCGCTATTGACCTACTCGCCGACAAAGTAGAACGCCAAGTGGTCAAACACAAAGGCAAACAACAAAACCACGGCCATGAATCCCACAAACGGATGGAGATTCCCAGTCCTTAGCCTTTATTGGCTTTCGGTTGCATGAAAACACCAAAATGATTACCTAGCCAATCAATAAAGCCCCCAAACAACCTTGGGGGCTTTATTATTTCCCCTATTCGTATAAAAATGAATACTCTAACTAACTGCTTCGCCAACATCCGTTGATCTATGAGCTTACTATCGCGTATCTTGCCCCCTTCCAATATCATTTTGGATATTCTTGCTACCAGCAAAAAACGTGCTTTTGAACAAGCAGGCTTGCTCTTTGAAAATAACCAGGGCATTGCTCGCACCGCGGTATTTCATAGCCTGATTTCTCGTGAGCGCCTTGGCTCTACTGCGCTGGGACACCAGGTCGCTGTCCCCCACGGCCGCATCAAGGACCTCAAGGACCCCATTGGCGCTTTCATGCGCTTGAGCGAGCCCATCCGTTTTGACATTAGTGACGGGCGCACAGCCAACCTGCTTTTCTTTTTACTTGTTCCTGAACACGCCACTCAAATCCATCTGGATTTATTGGCAGAAATTGCCCAACTCATGTCTGACGGCGATCTACGCGAGCAGCTCCAACAGGAAACCGACCCCACGACCATCCATACTCTGCTCACACAAACTGATCTCTAAACCGCCCCATGCTTTCTATTGCCACCCTCGTCGTCGATAATCAGGAACGCCTCAAGTTGCAGTGGCTTGCTGCCGAAAAGCGCGCCCAGCAGATAACCCTTTCAGACGGCATGGCAGCAGATCTCATTGGACACCTCAATCTCATTCATCCAGCACGTATCCAGGTGCTGGGCAACGAAGAGCTCGCCTACTACACACGTTTTGATACCAAACGGCGCCAAGTCCACATCGAAGATTTAATTAAAAGTGGTGTTCCTGCCATCATTATTGCTGGTGCCAATAACGCCCCACAAA
This sequence comes from Paenalcaligenes sp., assembly GCA_035301625.1. Taxonomy (GTDB): domain Bacteria; phylum Pseudomonadota; class Gammaproteobacteria; order Burkholderiales; family Burkholderiaceae_B; genus Paenalcaligenes. The sequence continues at coordinate 24,117 of DATGTW010000047.1, read as the reverse complement.
GCCTCTTTCAAGCCTGCACTGAAAATGACATCCCCCTTTTACGCAGCGCCCTGGACTCGGCCGAGGTCATCGATATTCTACGGGTGTACTTAGCACGCCGTTTAGCGCCCAAAACACTGATGCATGGTGTTTTTCTAGACGTTCTAGGCTTGGGCGTACTAATTACAGGTGCATCGGGTTTAGGTAAAAGTGAATTAGCACTTGAACTGATCTCTCGGGGGCACGGGCTGGTCGCTGATGATGCTGTGGAATTGCTGCGCACTGCCCCCAGTGTGATCGAGGGACAATGCCCAGAACTTTTGCAAAACCTGCTCGAGGTACGCGGCATAGGATTGCTGGATATTCGTACTATCTTTGGCGAAACCTCGGTACGCCGCAAAATGGCCTTGCGGTTGATTGTCCATCTAACCCAAGAAAAACCAGAAAGTTTTGAGCGCTTACCAATTGCACCGCAATATCAAAGCATATTAGGGGTACCCATCCGCCGAGTCAGCCTGCCCGTCGTTGCTGGGCGCAACCTCTCGGTGCTGGTCGAGGCTGCAGTACGTAATACCATCCTCAACCTGCGTGGCATTGATACGACACGCGAATTCATCGAGCGCCAAACCCAAGCCATTGCTGCAAGTCGCCCAAACAATAACCAAGACTAGGCCTTAGGCCCCTTACTGTGTGTGCACTTTAGATAGAATGCTTTCCCTGATGGCCAGAGAATCTATATAATGCTTGCATGCACAAGATCATTTTACTTACCGGTATATCCGGATCGGGTAAATCAGTAGCCCTTAATCTCCTCGAAGATACAGGGTTTACCTGTGTGGATAATTTGCCCGTGCGTTTCCTCGAAGAATTCCTGGATCACGCCCTCAATAAAGACATTGAGCGCGTGGCCGTCGCTATTGACGCCCGCACCCCCGATGATCTCAACGATCTACCCAATGTCTTACAACGCCTACGTGATTCAGGCTTGGCACTGCGCGTTATTTTTTTAGATGCAAGCGATCACACACTCAAACAGCGCTATTCCGAGTCCCGCCGCAGGCACCCGCTCACAGATCGATTGCGTGCCAAAGGCGATTCTCCATCATTGAGCACATGCATCCAAACCGAACGTGAGCTCTTAGCGCCTCTGCGCGAGACCGAATACCTCATTGACACCACAGATCTCACCCCAGGCCAATTACGCGCTTGGGTCCGCGACATCGTGCAAGCTGATCGAGCCCCTCTGGTATTAACCTTTGAGTCATTTGCCTACAAACGCGCTGTGCCACGAGACGCTGATTTGGTGTTCGATGTTCGCTGCCTGCCCAACCCGCATTATGACCCCGAACTGCGTGACCTCACCGGTAAAGACGAGGCCGTAGCCGAATGGCTCAGTCGTTTTGGCAGTGTACAAAGCCTCATCGATGATATTGCACAATTTGTCAAACGCTGGCTTCCGCTGTACATTCAAGACACACGCAACTACCTGACTGTTGCTATTGGGTGCACTGGCGGACAGCACCGCTCGGTATATGTCACCGAACAACTCGCACGCATATTTGCTGATCACCAACCCCTGCTTGTACGGCACAGAAATCAACCCCCCGAGCAGGTCTAGACTTGATAGTGCTTATTGACGCCATGAAAAAGTCTTTTTCAAGTATCACCACTCTGCTGATGCTCTTGGCCCTGACTGTTATTTTAGCGGGTTGCGGGGGCACGCCCTCAAAACGTGGCGGCGGCTACTACAAAGACGATGGCCCCATGGCCAATGCCCCCAAAGATTTACATCTCATTCCTGACGCTACCCCTCGTATCGAGCCCTTTGCCCAGGGCAATTTACGTCCCTACCAGGTCATGGGCATGAGCTTTGAGCCCATCAAAGACAGTCGACCCTTTAGCCAAACGGGGACGGCCTCTTGGTATGGCAAAAAATTCCACGGCAACACCACCGCCAATGGCGAGCGCTATGACATGTATTCCATGACTGCTGCGCATCCAACCCTACCTTTGCCCAGCTATGCACGCGTGACCCGCGTAGATAACAACAAAAGCATCATCGTACGCATTAACGACCGCGGCCCTTTCCATGGCAAGCGTATTATTGACCTGTCTTATGCTGCAGCCTCGAAACTGGACATGATTGGCCCGGGCCATGCCAAGGTACGGGTAGAAGCCATCACCCACGATGATATTCGCGCCGGACGTTATCAACAAGAAGAGCCGGTCCAAAAACACAAGGCTTTTGCCCGCGCAGACCAAGGCTCCACTACACATAAACAACAAGAGTCCGCTCCCAGCGCCGATCCCCTCAGTGATTTTATCGCCAGTCAAGAACGCCTTGGCCAACGCGCAGCTCTGCAGCCCAGTGAAATCCAAGCAACCCAAGAGGACGCGCGCCGGGATGGTTTCTTTTTACAGTTTGGGGCTTTTCGATCACGTCAAAGTGCAGATGAGCTAGCCCAGCGCCTCAACAGTGATTTGGCGCAAAATAGCAATCAGCCCGTCCACATCAATAATCATCAAAATTACTATCGTGTGCGCTTGGGCCCGTTTAATTCACGCACCGAAGCCGCTAACGCCGCTATGCAAGTGCAACGTACTACCGGCCAGTCAACCCAAATCACCTACGAGGACTAAAGCCCTTCGTACGCATCCTATCGGCCTCAGCTGGCTGGGATAAAACAACCACGCCCAAAGTCATTATTCCTGTCCCTTTGGCTGACTGCTCCCCCTATACTTAATAATACGTTCTAATCATTTATGCGCAGTTTCATCCGCATCACGCAGCCGTAAAGCACAGTCATACAATAACTGACGACTCAACCCTGTCACCTGCACAGCTAAACGAACCGCATCACGCACAGACAGTTGAGTTAACAGTGCCGCTAACCAACGCTCGGTCTGCGCATCTACCCCTGTATCCTGCTGCTGTGGTAGCGGGTGAATGATCAGAACAAACTCACCCCGTTGTCGATCTTTATCCGCTTGTACCCAAGCACACATCTGAGCTAGCGGTGCCGTATGTACCTGCTCAAAACGTTTGGTCAGCTCGCGACATAGGGTCAACTCACGATCGGGACCGCAGATAGACTCCAAATCTTCTAGGCTTTGTGTTAATCGATGAGGACTTTCATAAAAGACAACGGGCACTTTTTGTTGTGCCCACTGTTCAAACCACTTTTGTCGGGCCCCTTTTTTGTGCGGGCTAAATCCAGCAAACACATAGGCAGGCTGGGCATCCGAGGTCACCCCGCTGGCCATCAACGCTGTCGTCACTGCCGAAGGACCAGGAATGGCCAACACCCGCAAACCCGCCTGTCGAACTTCGTGGACCACGCGGCCACCTGGATCGCTAATAGCTGGGGCACCCGCATCGGAAATCAATGCGACTCGTTGACCCTGCTGCAGTGATTCAATCAATGCAGCAGCAGCCTCAGCCTCGTTATGCCGATGCAACGCCCGCACAGGAGTCCCAATCCCCCATGCTTGCAACAAAGGCCTTGTCGTGCGTGTATCCTCAGCAGCAATCAAATCAACACGCAACAAAGCTTGCCATGCACGCAGCCCCAAATCGCCTAAATTACCAATAGGTGTAGCCACCACATATAAACAATGAGTCGGCCACTGCTGTTCATCAATACGTGCAATAACCGATTCCAAAATCCCTGTAGGCATCATGGCAAAAAAAACCTCTTTGAGAAATAAACAAAACCCAACCACCCCGCAATCTACATCCAACCAACAGTCGAATGCGATAAACCGCCGCCCACAAACATCTACGTCTGTTAGCTGGCAACGCAGCCATCAACGAGCCCGTCACGCCCAAGAGAAGCTGTTGCAAAAAGCACGCAAAACTAGCTGGGCGCGCCCGGCAACTGCTATTGCAGCAGCCACCGCAATAAAAAACACCCAATCTAAAGGATCGCCCACACAACGCCTCGGGCAGCACTTTGAAGAACAAGCTGCACAATTTTTACGCCAACAAGGCTACCAAATATTGGCACAACAATTGCGTTATCCTTATGGCGAAATTGACCTTGTAGCCTGGTCGGATCCCTACCTGGTCTTGGTCGAAGTGCGCCATCGAGCCCGTACAGATTACGGCGGTGCGCTAGGCAGTATCAGCACACAAAAAAAGCAGCGCCTGCGGCGAGCTGCGCTGCATACGTATCAAGAATACCAAAAAGCGATGCAACGCCGAGACCTTTTATTACGCATGGATGTAATTGCCTTTGAGGGACAGCAATTGCATTGGCTGCCCAATGCCATCATTTACGAGTAGATACCTTCCTGCAAACAGTCTCACGTTAAAATAGAGCTTTTTGCAGTTATTGATTAAACTTGTATCACCGAGGCATGAGCGTCGGTATCAGGTTTATGGGTTTTACACCCCTATTTTTCATTTTTACCAGACAATTTCGCCATGGATCTCACCGCTCATATGCACGCCCATTTTATGGACAGTGCCCAATCGCTCCAAGAAAGCGCCCAGGAGCTTACCGAGCCTTTGACTGCCGCCGTCGAACTGCTCTTTGCTACCCTCACCAACAATGGCAAAATCCTCGCTTGCGGTAATGGCGGCTCTGCCGCGGATGCCCAGCATTTCATTGCCGAATTAGTCGGCCGCTTTGAACGCGAGCGGTTGCCTTTAGCAGGCATCGCCCTGAACACCGATACCTCTATCCTGACCGCTGTTGGCAATGACTATGGCTACGAGGCAGTGTTTGAACGTCAGGTCAGCGCCTTAGGACAAACAGGTGACATTCTTGTCGCCATCAGCACCAGTGGTAACTCGGAAAACGTCTTACGTGCCATCCAAGTCGCACATGAACGCGATATGGTGGTCATTGCTTTGACTGGTAATGACGGCGGTAAAATCGCCTCGACCTTAGCCAGCACTGACATCCACCTCTGCGTGCCCCATCATCGCACCATGCGTATCCAAGAGGTCCACATCGTTTTGCTACATGCCATGTGTGATGGCATTGATACCTTATTACTCGGAGAGCCTTTATGATCAACAGCCAACGCCTGCTCAAACCTGTGGCCATCTTGCTCAGCTTATTTATGACCCTGGGTTTTCTAACTGCCTGCGCTCCTGTGCTGATTGGCGGTGCAGCCACAACAACTGCTGTCGTTGCCGTCGACCGACGCACCACTGGGGAACAAGTCGAAGATAAATCCATCCAACTAAAAGGCAGTAGCGAAGCACGAAAAATACTGGACGAAGAACCCGGACGTGTAAATGTCAGCTCGTATGCAGGTCGCGTCCTGCTCACTGGCGATGTCCCTAGCGAAGATGATCGCAACAAAATAGTCGAGCATGTCTCTCAAATCGATAAAGTAGTCCAGGTCATTGATCGACTTCGCGTTGGTGAGCCCACGGAAATGGGCGTTCGCTCTAATGATACCTGGATCACCACCAAAGCTCTCTCGAATCTGATTAATACCAAAGGCGTACCTACCCGCACCATGAATGTCACCACCGAACGTGGCGTCGTATATCTACAGGGGCGGGTCACTGCCGAGGAAGGCGAGCGGGCAGCCAAAGTAGTCTCCGGCGTACCCGGGGTTAACGAAGTCGTCAAACTCTTTGAAGACATTCGTCTCGATGATCTCAAAGAAGATGGCAGCATCAAAGAAGATTTTGCCGAAAAAAGCCAAGGCAAAACCTCTGAGCCTGCACCTCGTGTTGAACCCGAAGCAATCCCGGTGCAATGATTGATTTAGCCATGAATAGCCATTCTTAAGCCATGAAACATCTATTACGCATCTTTGCCCTGCTCTTTATCAGCCTGAGCCTAACCGCCTGTGACGATCTATTTTCTGATGAAAATACAGCCCCTAACGTGAGCTTTCAAGACCTCCAGGGGGTCCGTCATGAGCTCAATGACTTTAAGGATAAGGTAGTCCTAGTGAAATTCTGGACCACTGATTGCACCACCTGCATCGCGCAGATGCCGGATAATATCGCTTATCAAGAAGAGTACGGGCCGCAGGGCTTTGATGTGATTGCTATTGCACTTAAGCACGACCCCATCGAGTATGTACGTAACTTTACCGAAAGTCGCGAACTGCCCTTCATCGTGGCCAGTGATTCCGACGGAGAAATCGCCAAAGCTTTTGGCGATGTACGCATGACACCGACCGCCTTTCTGATCGATAAAAAGGGGCGAATCCTCAAACGCTATCTGGGCCTCTATGACACAGCTGCATTTAAAGAAACTGTAGAAAAGGCGCTCCGTGGTTAACCCATAAGACAGCGGGCGCAGTATCTGCTAGTCTAATTAGAGTTAATCACTTTGAGGCCTAGAAAAACAGTATTATGAGTACCCCTAATAACGCCCCTTATTCTGCTTCGCTCAAGGCAGAAATACTTTCCGAAGCTCTGCCCTATATTCGGCAGTTTCACGGCCGCACAGTCGTTGTTAAATATGGCGGCAATGCCATGACCGATGAGCAACTGCAACGCAGTTTTGCTCACGACGTTGTCCTGCTCAAACTGGTCGGACTCAAGCCTGTCGTAGTGCATGGGGGCGGCCCACAAATCAACGAAGCCTTGCGTCGCGTGGGCAAAGAGGGCACCTTTATCCAGGGCATGCGTGTCACCGATGCTGAAACCATGGAGGTTGTCGAGTGGGTACTCGGTGGGCAAGTCCAACAAGACATCGTGATGATGATCAACGAGGCTGGTGGCAAGGCCGTCGGCCTGACCGGCAAAGACGGCTGCCTGATGCAGGTACACAAAAAGCTTTTGCCCAGCCAGGAAAAGCCTGGCGAAATGATTGATATTGGCTTTGTGGGTGAAATTACACGCATCGAACCCGCTGTGGTCCGCTCATTGCAGGCGGGCGAATTTATCCCCATCATTTCTTCTATTGGTTACGGCGAGGACGGCAAAGCCTATAACATCAACGCAGATGTAGTAGCAGGCAAAATGGCCCAAGTACTGGGTGCAGAAAAACTCGTCATGCTCACCAACACACCCGGAGTATTGGACAAACAAGGCCAATTGTTACGCCGCCTTTCCGCCCAAAATATCGATGCGCTTTTTGCCGATGGCACTATCTCAGGGGGAATGCTTCCTAAAATATCCTCTGCCTTGGATGCCGCTCGCTACGGGGTTAATTCAGTCCATATTATTGACGGCCGCGTTCCTCACTCTTTATTGCTGGAAATACTCACAGATGAGGGCGTAGGCACTCTGATTAGCGCGCATTAATTGGACTTGATTAATTCGAGCGCACATACACCCTACTAAAAATGCAGTACGGCTCATCCTATGTGGCCCCAAAGTCTACGCTATCAAAACCCTAACGCGATGCGCCCAGATCAACACCAACCTATTTGGCTTTTTGATCTGGACAACACTTTGCATGACGCATCCAAAGGTATTTTTGACCAAATCCATCAGTGCATGATGGATGCCATCCAGGATATGCTCAGTGTAAACAGCGCCCAAGCAGATAAACTGCGCGTAGATTATTGGCACCGGTACGGCGCCACCCTGATCGGCATGGTACGCCACCATCGGGTCTGTCCTCATGAGTTTTTAGCACGAGCTCACGATTTCGATGTCTCAGCCTATATCCATCACGAACCAGGCTTGGATAGCGCTTTAGAGCGACTACCAGGACAAAAAATCATCCTCACCAATGCGCCGCTGAACTATGCGCGTGCTGTCCTCCATAACATCGGCATTTACCGGCATTTCCAACGCGTTTTAAGTATCGAAAGCATGCAGCGCACTCTATATTTTCGCCCCAAACCCTCGGTCGCGCTCATGCAACAAATATTGGCGCAACTACAGCTTATGCCAGCACAATGCTTATTTATCGACGATACGCCTATCAATTTGAAAAGTGCAGCCCAGCTGGGCATTCGTACCATTCATTTTGCACACCCAGAAACCCCTGGCAACCGCCGCTTTATGGGCCGCCTACCTTATGTCGACCTGAGCATACGCAGCATTCGTGAACTCAGTCAGCGTGCCCATGAATTGCTCTAAAGCAGTATTTATTAATAATTATTTTTCAGACAGCTGGTGATGAGCTTGCTTGGCGGCTGCGGCCAAACCCTGCCATTCGGGGGCAGGCAAATCTACGCCCGCGTGCGCCAAAATGCGCAACACCGAATGGTCAATGAGCTCTTGCACATTTTGCGGGTGAAAATAAAAAGCTGGCAACGGGGGGAACACAACAGCACCCATTTCCGTAGCAGCTGTCATATTGCGTAAATGCGCCAAATTAAAAGGCGTCTCGCGCACTACCAAAACTAGCTTGCGACGTTCTTTCAAAGTCACATCAGCCGCACGGGTAATCAAGTTATCTGCCAACCCATGTGCGATAGAAGCTAAACTGCGCATGGAACATGGCGCCACCACCATTGCGTCAATGGGAAAACTACCACTGGCAAGCGTAGAACCAATATCTTTAAAAGAGTGCACCACATCTGCCAGTACCCGAACGCCATCGCGATCCAGCCTGAGCTCATGCTGTATATTGAGCAAACCTGCAGGCGAGATGACCAAATGTGTTTCCACATCTGGCTGGGTCTGCAGCAACTCTAAACAACGAACGCCATAACAGGCACCTGTAGCACCTGTTATGGCGATGACAATTCGTCGTTGATGCTGTGAATTACTCGTCTGTGAGGATTTTTTCATCACGCAGCATTTTTTCGAGCTCACCATTTTCAAACATCTCGGCCATAATGTCCGAGCCACCAAAAAACTCGCTATTGATATACAGCTGAGGAATAGTGGGCCAGCTGGAGTAAACCTTGATACCCTCACGAACCTCGTTATCGTCCAAGACGTTAATAGTCACCACTTCTTTTAAACCCACAGCGCGTAGGATTTGCACAGCACGTGCGGAAAAACCGCACTGAGGCATTTGCGCGGTGCCCTTCATAAAGAGGACGACAGGATGCTCTTTGACGGTTTCATCGATAAAAGTCTGTACTTCGCTCATTTTGCTCTCTCAAAAATTAATTGTACCGCCCGAAATACGCGGTATTGATGCCAAATCATTAATACTGTGCACTTCGGAAAAACCTTCTTTTAGCATTAATTCTCGCACGGCTTGGTGTTGATTCCAACCATGCTCGACCCACAATGCACCTAAGGGCCGCAAAAACTGCGGTGCACCAGTGATGATTGTCTGCAAAAATTGCAAACCATCGTGACCATCTGTGAGTGCTTTGCCAGGTTCGGCACGTAGATCTCCTTGTGCCAAATGTACATCAGCAGCAGCTATATACGGTGGATTGGAAACGATGACATCAAAAGTATCATGTGCCAGCAAGGCATCGTACCAACTCCCTTGCAAAATCTCGATGTTCCCACCACAGAGGGTGCGGACATTCTTTGCTGCCCACGATAGCGCAGTCGGGCACACATCAGTAGCCACCACAGTTGCACGTGGACAAGCTAAAGCCAAGGAAATGGCCACTACGCCGCTGCCTGTCCCTAAATCCAGAATACGCGGATGCTCGAACCTGGGGAGTACCTGCTCAAGCACATGAGTCACCAACAACTCGGTCTCGGGGCGTGGAATCAATACCCCGGGCCCAACCTCAAAACGATGCCCCATGAACTCGCGCCAGCCCAGTAAATAAGACATCGGCACACCCTCGTGGCGCTGTGCTTGCAAGGTATGGTACCGATCCCAATCAACCACAGCGATGGGATCACGGTCATGGGCGATTAACCACGCGCGCTGCACCCCGAGTACATGCGACCAGAGCATATGTTGCTCTAGTAAAGGTAAAGGACTGCGCCTTTGCGCCTGTTGAATCGTTTTCGGCATCTAGTCAATCGATAAGGAGTATTAGCCTTCGGCCAAAGCCGCTAACTGCGCGGCCTGATGCTCATTGAGCAGGGTCTGTACCAACTCATCCAAATCACCCTCCATGACCAAATTAAGCTTGTGCATAGTCAGATTGATTCGATGATCCGTAATACGCCCCTGCGGAAAATTATAAGTACGTATACGCTCCGAACGATCCCCCGTACCCACTAAACTCTTGCGTTGCTCAGCCTCTTGTTCCTGCATCTCTTGAACCTGTTGATCCTTGAGGCGAGCAGCCAATACTTTCATAGCTTTTTCACGATTCCGATGCTGTGAACGATCATCCTGGCACTCTACCACTACCCCGGTTGGCAAGTGGGTGATCCGCACTGCAGAATCTGTTTTGTTAACGTGCTGTCCACCGGCTCCGCTGGCCCGAAAAGTATCCACACGTAAATCGGCCGGGTTAATCTCGATCTCATCTAGTTCATCAGCCTCGGGCATCACAGCGACTGTGCACGTCGAAGTATGGACTCGGCCCTGAGCCTCGGTTTCGGGGACACGCTGTACACGATGGGTGCCCGACTCGAACTTGAGCCGTTCGTAAACACCATCACCATCAATGCGGGCGATCACCTCTTTGTAGCCCCCAACTTCCGAATCACTGGTAGAAACAATCTCGACCTGCCAACGATTATCCTCAGCATAACGGGTGTACATACGCAATAAATCGCCAGCAAACAAAGCGCTTTCATCGCCCCCCGCGCCTGCTCTGATTTCTAAATACACACTGCGCTCATCATCGGGGTCTTTGGGCAGCAGCAAAATTTGTAAATCGGCCTCTAACGCCCCGAGCCGATCTTTAGTGAGCTGGTATTCCTCTTCACCCAGTTCTTTGAGCTCGGGATCACGCAACATTTCTTGGGCAGTAAGCATGTCCTGCTCGGTCTCTACATAGGACTGAAAAGCCGTCACCACCGGCTCAATTTCAGCGCGCTCACGAGACAACCGCGTAAAATTATCCATGTCAGAGGTTGCATCGGGCTCTGACAGCAAAGCATCGATTTCTATCAGCCGATGCGACAGCTGTTCCAAACGATTGCGCATGGATTCTTTCATGAGATTTTTTCCTTGATGTCGTGGAAAAGCAAAAAAGCAGAGCCAGCCAATAAATGGCTTGATAGCTACTACAAAAGCTGATTAATGCTAAGAGCGCCGACGCTGGGTGGTAGGCAATAATTCGGGCAAAACTTGTAATAAGATATCGCGCTGCTCGCCTTGGCTATTTTTTAAAGTTGTCAGAGGACCGTGCAAAAAACGCTGGCTCAAGCTGTGACTGAGCCATTCTAGAACCTCGGCAGGATCATCTCCGCGGGCGAGCATACGCTGCGCACGTTGTAAGTCATGCTGGGTCACTCGCTCGGCCTGATCTTGGACATCGACCAAAGTCGGCACCAAGGCACGATTTTCCAGCCACTGCATAAACGTCTGAACCTGATTATCAATAATGCTCTCAGCCTGCAATACAGCAGCCTGACGAGCATCACTGGCCTTTTGCACAATACCTGCTAAATCATCCACAGAATACAAATAAACGTCAGACAGACGAGCAACCTCGGACTCGATATCTCGAGGCACAGCCAAATCAACCATCACAATGGGGCGATGACGACGGGCCTTGATAGCGCGTTCAACCATGCCCAGCCCCAAGATAGGTAAAGTACTGGCGGTAGAAGAGACCACCACATCGTATTTTTCGATCTCGTCGGGTAAATCAGCCAAACGCATCGTGTTGGCGTGAAAACGGGACGCTAAAGTCTCGGCACGCTCACGTGTACGATTAGCAACCACCATTTTTTTAGGCTTTTTGGTCGCAAAATGCGCGGCACAAAGCTCGATCATCTCGCCCGCACCAATAAAAAGAACATTGGTCTCACCTAAATTGCCGAATACCCGCTCGGCCAAACGAACCGCGGCAGCAGCCATAGACACCGAGTGAGCACCAATCGCCGTCTGGGTGCGCACAGTCTTGGCCACAGAGAAAGTCTGCTGAAACAACTGATGCAACAGCGTACCCAGCGCCCCGGCCTCATTGGCAGCGCGCATCGCGTCCTTCATCTGGCCGAGAATCTGGGGCTCGCCCAGCACCATGGAGTCAAGCCCACTGGCCACACGAAATGCATGTCGTACTGCTTTATTGTGCTCATAGCGATACAAATGAGGCGTCAAATCAGTCGCACGCACACGGTTGAATTCGGCCATCCAATGGGGTAAATGTTCTACCACGTAGGGTTCGGCTGCACAGTAAATCTCGGTGCGATTACAGGTCGAAAGAATGGCGGCCTCACTCACAGATTTACCAAACGTCGAACGTAAAGCATCTAATGCAGGACGCACGACATTCATGGGAAAAGCAACACGCTCTCGCACCTCGACCGGCGCAGAGACGTGATTTAAACCAAAAGTGAGGACATCTAGAGTCATAAAGAGATACAAGAAAGAGCCGATAGGGTGTTACCGTGCCCCACCCCAAAAAAGCGCTGATAAACAATGGACTAAGCCAGCACGTGCATGCAGTATTATAATACGTCAAGCACAAATATTGAAATGCACGAGAGATTTAAATAAAATCAATTCCTTTAGGAACAAAAAAAGACCTTGCTACAATCTTTTTAATCACGAAAAGTTGCCTTTTTAATAGCTGCTGGATTTTTCATAAAAGATTGTGTTATAGTTACTTTTTTGGCCGTGGCCTTGTAGCTCAGTTGGTAGAGCAGAGGATTGAAAATCCTTGTGTCGGTGGTTCGATTCCGCCCAAGGCCACCACCATCTTTTTACACTGATTGTTGCTACCCTTGCTTTGCAAGGGTTTTTTTATGCCTAAAATTTATAGCGGCCTTAGTCGCTATCACTCGATCGTTCGCTATAAAGGCCGCCTGCTAACATTCTACGAGCTTTCGCTTTTGTGAACCTTGCGGTCATGATGCTGTTGCTCGATTTGCTTTCTGATTTCACGTCGAATCTTACCCTCATCAAAACGCCTCTTTTCCTCAGCCGTTGATGGCTCAAGCGGGGGCACTATAGTGGGTTGTTGGTTTTCATCCACAGCAACCATCGTGAAAAAACAACTATTCACATGACGCACAACCCGCTTTTGGATGTCTTCAGCCACTACTTTGATTCCTACCTCCATGGATGAGGTCCCTGTATAGTTCACACTGGCCAGAAAAGTCACCAACTCTCCTACATGAATAGGCTGCCTAAAGGTCACCTGATCGACGCTCAGGGTCACCACATAACTTTTGGCATAACGACTGGCACAAGCGTAGGCGACCTGATCCAGCAACTTCAATATGGTTCCCCCATGCACATTGCCGGAAAAATTTGCCGTATCCGGTGTCATCAGCACAGTCATTGTTAGTTGATTATCTGGCACATTCAGCATGGTATTTATTCCTTAAATCTCGGTATCTCCCTCGCTCGCGCACAACAAGGCGGAGTCAACGGGCTAAATATATAAAGCGTATTTTCTTAAATTAGCCACCAAATCATCGATGGTTTGGTGTGCTTGATTGGGTTCTATTTCTGGGTGCTGCGCACACACAGTGATTGCAATCTGAGTCCAATCAAGTTGCTGTGCCAAGCCCTTCAAAATCAGATGCTGTATGGAATCAAACTGCGCCGTGGAAGTTTGGAACCAAGCATTAAAATCACCCATACCCAAGGCATGATTCTGGCGTGCAATCATTAATGGATAAACGCCAGGAATGAGCCCTTCATACAAATCATGTAAGCAAGGCGGTAAATCCTCATAGCTGCGGCTCAAACTGAGCGGTACCTGCACATACAAGCGCTGGAAGCGGTAGTCTAACTCTTGTGCGTCATATTCAGGGTGCGTCTGTGCGGCGATACGCAATAGGTCACGCCCTGAAACTGGACGCGGCCAACATTCGTGCAAATACTTTAGCCAAGTTTGATGCACAGGATCATCTACGCGTAGCGTTTCCTGTTGCAAGGTGTGATAGAAGCTGATAATCGGCCGCTCTTGAGAGTCCTTATTTTGGCACTGTAGCTCAAACCAACCAGCAAACTGCAGATCTTTAAGTCGGTTTAAATCAGCTTCTGGTTTTTGATGCGCTGCCCACGCCTGGTGCACCACCAGACTTTTTCTAAACTGACGACCCACAGCAAAGTCCAAATACTGCTGTCGCACCACACCTTTGTGACCTTGGGCAAATAACTCAAAATGTTGAGCAAACTCATCACCATAGCGCTGAGCGCATTCATTACGCAGCTCTACATCGCCCACATGATGTAAATCATGGCGTGCCAAACGCTGGACAAAATCCTGCAAATAGATGGGTAAATTGTGCAGCTCTAGATATTCATGAGCAATGTAATAATCATTTTCTGCTCCACTGGGGACTTTGCCCGCCTGAGCCACCAGAGCCTCTTGTAATGGATTTTCCGCAGCTAAACCATGCATGAAAAATGGCAAAATTTCGCGTGCCCGCTCAACATGAGTCGGCGCTCCGTATTGCTGGCAATGAAAGAGCATTGCTTCACGGAACACCTCCTGCAATTTCCAACCTGGATAAGTATTAAAACTAATATAGGCCGCGCCCTGAGGCTGCAAATGCTGCTGACACACTTGCAACAGGGCCTGTTGCACTACCTCGGGCACCCAGCTCCAAACACCGTGTGCGATGATGTAATCGAATTGTCCTAAATCCTTGGGCAAACGCGAAAAACAATGATTTAACAGACGAATATTTGTAAGCCCGGCCTGCTCAATGACTCGCTGTCCCGCTGCAATTTGTCGTGTAGAAATATCTACCCCCACGACCTCTGCATCAGGATACAGGCTTGCAATAGGAATGCAATTACCCCCAGCCGCACACCCTAGTTCAAGAATACGTGCATTGGCGACTGGCGGTGTTTGAATCCCGTACAGGTGTGCCGCGGCCCGCACGTAACCAGGTGCGCTCCAAGGAAATACATTGGAAAAATAAGGCTGCCGATCATATGACTCGGCCAAGCCAGCTAAAAATTGATCTTCTAATTTCTGCATCGCCAACGAATCTAAGCTGCTCGACTCCCATTCAAATCTTTTCAAACTGTACGCCTTTAGCCCGCGCATGACTGAAAAATGCCTCGGTCATATGTTCACAGTTGGGTACCGGGCTAGTCGCATTTTCCAATACCACTACTTTGCGCGCATCATCGGTGGCTATGGTATCAATAAAATGCACCAAAGTATTGCCTACACAATGAGAAGAAGCCTCGCCAGCAAATTCAATACGGTCAAACTCATTCATATAATTAATGAGCTCATGATTCATATCTGTCTCGGCATCAATGACCACCTCGGCCTTGAGGGCAGAATAATGTTCGGTATAGTCGTTCATGCCTTTTTTCAAATAGCGTACCTGACGGCCGGTGCGTTGCTCCCAGTCTTGTAAAGCCTGGGCCAAAATACGCACCACTTGGTGACCAGGGGTACCCATCACACAATGGTCTGGCCAAACAATTAGATCATAATTACCCTGCTTGGCTAACTGCCGCACATACCATAAACTATGTTCAGGCTCTCGGCCCTGCCAGCGACCAGCAACCACATCATCGACACTAATGACAGTAAAAGGTTCGGGGTGGTTGCCCTTTGAGTCAGTCCACCAACGTGCATGGGCAATATGATCGACCGTGTGCGAATCCAATGTGACCAATATTTGCTCGGGTGTTTCACGCTCGAGATAACGCACCAGACGTTCCATATCTGCATAGGCCTCATCAATGGCTAACGAGCCCTCATGCTCGGGACTGCGCATAAAATCATTTTGTGGATCAATAATTACCAATAAACGCTGCATTTTCACCTCTCATTATCTTGTCATGCACACCGTAGCACGCACAGGAACCCATCATGCAAATACAAACTACCCCACTAGCCGGCGTTCAGGTACTCATCCCTAATGAACACACTGACCCCCGTGGTGGCCTAGTAGAGCAATACCACCTGCAACGCTATCAGCAGGCTGGCATCGCACAGGGGTTTGTGCAGCTAAACCACTCGTACTCAAAACAAAATGTTTTACGTGGCTTGCATCTGCAATTAAACAAGCCACAAGGAAAACTTGTTTTTGTCACACATGGGTGTATCTTTGATGTTGTTGTTGATATTAATCCCCGATCGGCGACATTCAAACAACACTTTAGCCTGAAGCTGAGCGCACAAAACCGTAAACAGCTCTGGATACCACCTGGATACGCCCATGGGTTTCTGGCCCTTAGTCCCAATGCACACTGTCATTATTTATGCACTGAGCTGTACGACCCCTCCAGCCAGGCAGGAGTGCATTGGCAGGACCCAGACTTGGCCATCCCTTGGCCCATCCAACAACCAATAGTCTCAGAACAAGATCAGCGCCACCCTATCTTGCGCGATTTTTTACAACAACACTACACAGGATAGCCACCCACAATGACAGTACATTTTTATGAGCCTAAAAACGGTCATGGACTACCCCACGACCCTATGAATGCCATTGTTGGCCCACGCGTGATCGGCTGGATTGGTACCCGCAGCCAGCAAGGGATGCTTAATTTGGCCCCTTATAGTTTTTTCAACTTGTTTAATTATCGGCCACCTATCGTCGGCTTTTCTAGTATCGGCTATAAGGACAGTGTACGCAACGCCATCGAAACAGGCGAATTTAGCTGGAATCTGGCAACCCAAACTCTGGCCAAGGCCATGAACCAAAGCAGCACGACACAGTCCGTTGACGAGTTCGAATTTGCTGGGCTCACCCCTGCACCCAGTAAACTCATCCAAGCACCACGGGTGGCGGAAACCCCTGTTAGCTTTGAGTGTAAAGTCACCCAACATTTACAGCTCACCAACCATGATGGTGATGGTCTCCCAACCTGGTTCGTTTTTGGCGAGGTGGTCGCGGTCTACATTGATCAAAGTTGTCTGGAAGACGGCATCTATCAAACAACCCGTGCCGAACCCATTCTAAGAGCAGGAGGCCCTGGGGGTTATTTTTCCATCCACCCAGAGCATGCTTTTGAAATGCCGCGTCCCAAAGACTAACCCCTGCCGAGGGGCACCCAACGATTTAAATACTGGCTGCAATGGCCTTGCCCACATCGGTGGTGCTGGCCTGCCCCGACAAATCTGGGGTGCGTGGCCCAGTGCTCAAACACTGCTCAATGGCCTGAATTATGTCATCATGAGCCTGTTTATAAACCCCTTGGCTATCGCCCAAGAAATCAACCATCAGGGCAGCAGACCAAATCATGGCAATGGGATTAGCAATATTTTGCCCAAAAATGTCCGGTGCCGAACCATGTACCGGCTCAAACAAAGAGGGCCATTGACGTGTTGGATTCAAATTAGCCGAAGGAGCTACCCCAATGGTTCCTGTGCAGGCGGGGCCCAAATCAGACAAAATATCTCCAAACAAATTTGTCGCTACAACCACATCAAAAAACTCGGGCTGCAACACAAATCGTGCCGTCATAATATCAATGTGATGCTTATCCCAACGGACCTCAGGGTATTCTTTAGCTATTTCAGCCAAACGCTCATCCCAATAAGGCATTGAAATAGCAATACCATTAGATTTGGTTGCGGCACTTAAGTGACGAGCCGAGCGCTTTTGCGCGACATCAAAAGCAAAATGCAACACACGATCCACACCGGTGCGCGTAAACACAGACTCCTGAATCACCATCTCGCGTTCAGTACCTGAAAAAATACGGCCCCCCAAGTTGGTATACTCACCCTCGGTGTTCTCACGAACCACCACAAAATCAATATCACCTGGTTTTTTATTGGCCAACGGGCTAGGCACCCCTGGCAATAAACGCACCGGACGCAAATTAATATACTGATCGAAATCGCGACGGAATTTTAATAAAGACTCCCACAAGGAAATATGATCGGGCACAACCTCAGGCCAACCCACAGCACCAAATAAAACAGCCTCAAAACCTTCAAGCTGTTGTTGCCAATCATCAGGCATCATTTGCCCATGTTTTTGATAATAATCGGCACAAGCCCAATCAAAGTGGTACAGCTCTAGCTTGATGCCATATTTGGCGCAAACCTTTTCCAATACCCGCAAACCTTCAGGCATAACTTCTTGACCGATACCATCCCCAGCCATTACTGCAATCTTGTGTGCCTGCATTCTATTCCTCCGAAAACTGATCAGCCGAATCACTGAAATCTTGAATTTAAAATACTGCTGCCCTTTAAAAAGACAGCTAATCTGACCCATTCATTAGGCAGAACTCCTACCAACAGCTAAAATAAATGAAATTTTAACCTACTCGCATTATTCTTCAGTGGAGGGAGTCCACCTTGGCACATTCTATAGCACCTTTAGAAGCACTCTCCGAGTGGCAAGACTTTTGTCGGCAAGCCAAACAGGCCGAGGTCAACCCAAAACGTGTACGCCTCTTTCCGGCGGCCAGCCTCACTGTTGATCTGAGTGGACAACGCTATAGCACAGCGTTAGAAACAGCCGCTAATCAACTGCTACAAGTGCGTGAGCTTCGCCAGTGGCAAACACAACTTTTAAATGGCGAGCCCATCAACACCACTGAAAACCGCGCTGCTTGGCATACCATGTTGCGCGCCCCCGCCCCCATCGCCGAGGTGGTCAAAGAACGTGAGCGCATGAATGCCTTTATACGCCATGCTGACGCGACACGGCGCTGGCGCCATATCGTTCATATTGGCATAGGCGGCAGCGATTGGGGTGTGCGATTGACTGTCAATGCCTTTGGCTATACCAAGCTATGGCGTAATGTGCGTTTTGTTGCCAATATCGACGGCCATGCTATTGCCAGTGGCACTGCTAATCTCAATCCCCATGACACACTCATTGTCATTGCCTCTAAATCTTTTTCTACTGCGGAAACCCTGCTCAATGCGCAGCGAGCCATTGAGTGGCTTCAATCCGCCGGGGTAACTGATCCCTACAGTCAAATTGTCGCTGTCACTGCCAATACCGAAGCAGCACATGCTTTTGGAATCCCCAACACACAAATCTTTAAGCTCTGGGATTGGGTAGGCGGCCGTTTTTCTGTTTGGTCTGCAGTCAGCTTGACTACAGCACTGGCAGTCAACAGTGATGTTGTGGCCGGCATGCATGCAGGAGCCGCGGCCATGGACCAACACTTTGAGGAAGCTCCTTGGGAAAACAATGCCCCCATACAAATGGCCCTGGCTGGGCTGATAAATCGCAGCGTGCTGGGCTATGGTTCATTAAATATCGCACCCTATGATTCCCGACTAAGCGATCTGGTCCCCTATTTACAGCAATTGGAAATGGAGTCTTTAGGTAAATCTGTAGATCTGGAAGGCAATCCGATCACCGTACCCACTGGTCCAGCCGTTTGGGGCATGCCGGGCACCGACGCACAACATACTTTTTTCCAATGGCTGCACCAAGGCAGTGACGGAGCCCCCGTTGATTTTATTGTCTGCCAAGGCGCTGATCACCAGTGGCTCGAACACCACCAATGCTTACTGGCCAACTGCTTGGCACAACGAGAAGCCATGTTAGTTGGTAAAAATTATGAACAAGCCCTCAATGAATGCTTGCGCCAAGGTCATGATCCAGACACTGCCTCTTGGCTAGCCAAACATCGTGTGCATCAAGGCGGACGTCCTAATACACTCATCGTATTGCCTCGTTTATCTCCGTATACTCTAGGAGCTCTATTAGCCCTTTACGAGCATAAAATCGCTGTCCAGGCACGTATCTGGGGCATCAACCCCTTCGATCAATGGGGCGTGGAATACGGCAAGAACTTGGCCTCTGGGATCATCGATGAGTTTAAGAACCCCGCTCAGAATTCACACCAACGCCGCACCCCAGATGCCTCTACGCAGCACTGGATTGAGACTTTCAAGCGGACAATGGGCAAGGGTTCGTAGGTTGCCTGCTGCAGGGCTGCTGCTCAGTCGTCCTGCGAGAGTTGTTTTTCAATGTCTCGTTGTGTTTATAAAAAAACCCGAGCTGTTCAGCCCAGGTTTTGAATTTTATTTAGCGATGCCTGATTTGTTAGGTCATCATGCTTGTTTCGGGTTTCCCAGTGCCTGGTCTGCTAGTTCAATCCAGTGTAGTACGGGTACTTCGCTGGCTTCGCCCAGGTGTGTTTGGCAACCGATATTAGCAGTCGCTACATAACGGGGGCCGTCGACAAGTAGGTTATCCAGCTTGTTTGCACGTAGTTGTTTGGATAGTTCAGGTTGGAAAATTGAGTAGGTTCCTGCTGATCCACAGCACAAATGGGCATCTTTCGGTATTTGGGGTGTATAGCCAAAGCGTTCCATCAGTTGAGCTATGGATACTTTGTCGCGCAGTGCGTGCTGGAAGGTGCAGGGTTCTTGGATGGCTACTGCTGTTTGTTGATCGCGTGATTCAAAATCACTGCCTAAGCGCTCTAGCTCTTCAGATACGATCACGCTGATATCTTTGCTGAGCTCGGCAACGCGTTGGGCTTTAGCTGAATAGGCCGGGTCATTTTCCAGCAACATACCGTAGTCTTGCACTTCGGCACCACATCCACTGGCTGTCATGACAACGGCTTCTACCGCACCGCTGTCAATAAATGGCCACCAGGCATCAATGTTGCGACGTGCTTGTTCTTGGGCACCTGCTTTGTCATCATTGTGATGGCGTACGGCTCCACAGCAGCCGGCGTTATCCACACGCACCAGTTGAATGCCAAAACGATCCAGTACGCGCGCTGCAGCGGCGTTGATTTCAGGAGATAACGCGGGTTGTACACAGCCTTCCAATACCAGCATTTGGCGTTCGCGTTTTGCGGTGGGCCATTGCAGGGCTGCTGTGTCGTGCGGTTCGCGCGGTGGCAGTTTTTCTTTGAGTGCTTTGGGTAGCAATGGTTTAACACGCTGTCCTATGCTAAGAGCACGTTTAAAACGCGTGGGCTCGGAGACTACCTCGCGTACTGCCCAGCGCCACAGTTGTTCCGGACGCGAGCGTTCGACTTTGCGATCAACCACGGCCTTGCCCAAGTCCAGCAACTGGCCGTACTGAACACCTGAAGGACAGGTAGTTTCACATGCCCGACAGGTCAGACAACGATCCAAATGCTCTTGGGTGACTCTGGTGGGCGCTTTGCCCTCAAACACCTCTTTCATGAGGTAAATGCGACCGCGCGGGCCGTCCAGCTCGTCACCGACCAACTGGTACGTCGGACAGGTCGCATTACAAAACCCGCAGTGTACGCATTTTGAAATGAGATCTTTCGCCTTTTCACCTTCTTCGGTGTTCAAAAACTCTGGCGACAATGAAGTATGCATTAGAGCTCCCCTGGGTAAATTCTGCCTGGGTTAAAAATACCCGCTGGATCAAATTTTTCTTTCAAACGCTGTTGTATTCCCAGAATAACTGGGTCCAAAGGATGAAATACAGCAAGATCAGCGCCATTTTGACGAAATACTGTGGCCGTTCCGCCAATCTCCTCGACCTGAGCGCGGAGTGTTTCAGCGGGCAAATCACTAAAACACCAACGTAAAGCCCCGCCCCACTCGATTAACTGGGGATGGTCATCCAAAATAGGTTCGGTTGTGCTGGGGACAGATAAACGCCATAAAGGCTTGTTTGCCTGTGCTCCCCCGGCCTGGAACCAAGCATATTTCTGCTCGCGCACCTCTTGCCATAGGGTTTGGGCTTGGGCCTCATCCAGTGGGGTTCCCTGTATGGTCTCTTGCGCTACTTCAAGGGCATTGGGTGCCCCTGACAAACGAATGAACAGCTGCTCGTCATGCCACAATGAAGCCGATATAGGGATGGGTTGCCCACTCCAGGTGTTCATTTTATGCAAAGCTTCTTTTTGTGAACGATCTAGCTGTAGTGTCAATTCCTTGACGGGCTTGGGCAGTACTTTGATTGAAAGCTCGGTCAAAATACCCAGTGTTCCCAAACTACCGGCTAATAAACGCGAAACATCATAACCAGCGACGTTTTTCATCACCTGACCACCAAAGGTCATATAACGTCCCTGGCCGTCGATAAGCTGCACGCCCAAAACAAAATCACGTACCCCACCCGCCTGTGGACGACGCGGTCCAGCCAGACCACTGGCCACGCAGCCGGCGATGGTTGCATCTGCCCCGAACAGCGGGGGCTCGAAAGGTAAAAACTGATTTTTGCTGGCCAATAGCTCTTCGATCTCGGCGACGGGTGTTCCCCCCTTGACGGTAATCACGAGTTCAGAGGGTTCATAATCAATTACCCCTTGGTGCTCGGTTAATACCATTGTTTCGCCTTCTGTCGGATGGCCATAGAAACGCTTGCTATCAGAACCGATCAAACGCAACTGCGTTTTATCTGCCTGAGCAGCGCGTACCTGATCAACCCATTGCGCCACAATGGGATCCATGTGTTCGTTATTCATTTCAGTCATTGGAAAATACTCATCTGGTCTTAAAAGCGTGGCAGATGTGGGAATGGAATCTGTCCGCCATGGACATGCATCATGCCGAACTCGGCACAACGATCGAGTGTTGGGATAGCTTTACCCGGATTGAGCAACGCGTTCTCATCGAAAGCGTGTTTGATAGAAAAGAACAGATCACGTTCTTGTTCATCAAACTGCACGCACATTTGGTTAATCTTTTCGACCCCGACTCCGTGTTCACCGGTAATCGTTCCCCCTAAGGATACAGACAACTCGAGGATTTCACCCCCAAACTGCTGGGCCTTGAGGCGCTCTTCTTCGATACTGCTGTCATATAAAACCAAGGGGTGCAAATTCCCATCGCCAGCGTGAAATACGTTAAGACAACGCAGACCGTATTTTTCTTCCATATCGGTAATAGCATTTAACATTTCGCCCAAACGTTTGCGAGGAATCGTGCCATCCATGCATAGGTAGTCAGGGGAAATACGCCCCGCCGCCGGGAAAGCAGCTTTACGGCCCGCCCAAAAGAGCTCGCGCTCTTCGTCTGATTGAGATACCTTGATTTCTGTAGCGCCAAACTCATTGAGCACTGCCTCGATGCGAGCGATTTCTTCGGCTACCTCTTCGTGGGTACCGTCTGACTCGCAAATCAGCATGGCTTTGGCATCCAACGGATAGCCAGCACGCACAAATTCCTCGGCAGCAATGGTGGCTGGTTGGTCCATCATTTCGAGACCCGCCGGTATAATTCCAGCAGCAATAATGCCTGCTACCGCATCTGCAGCCTTTTCAACAGCATCAAAGCTAGCCAAAATACATTGCGCAAAACGAGGTGTAGGCGTGAGCTTGAGCGTGACCTCGGTTACAACAGCCAGCATGCCCTCGGAACCAATCAAAAGGGCCATCATGTCATATCCAGGAGTATCGAGCGCGTGACTGCCTACCTCGAAAATTTCACCATCAACGGTAATACCACGAATACGCAAGACATTGTGCACTGTGAGGCCGTATTTCAGGCAATGCACACCGCCCGCATTTTCAGCGATGTTACCCCCAATTGTGCAAGCAATTTGCGAAGAAGGATCGGGGGCGTAGTACAGCCCATAAGGCTCAGCTGCCTGAGAAACCTGAATATTGCGCACCCCTGGCTGCACAGTGGCTGTACGCGCATACTGGTCAACCTTTAGAATTTGATTCAAACGGGCCAGTGATAAGATCACCCCATGGGGATGCGGGATTGCCCCGCCGGATAGGCCGGTGCCGGCACCGCGGGCTACAATGGGCACGCCCTGTTGGGCACAAACTTTAATTGCCGTTACCACCTGGGCCTCGGTCTCTGGCATCACCACAGCTAATGGCACATGGGCCATCAGCATGAACCCGTCGCATTCATAGGGACGTAATTGTTCATCGGTATGCAGCACCATCGACGCTGGCAGTGCGTCCTTGAGGGCGGTGACTACGGTCTCTTTATTAATATGAGAATAATCCTGATCTGCCTCGGCAAACAGCATGGATACAGATTCCTGCTCTAAAACCTGTGCTGTAGTGTGTGTTGAAGATTGAACCTGGCTCATGTCTGACCTTGGTATTAGAGTGTTTATCGTACTTTCTATACTTTACTTTGTTTAATGTTAAATGTCTTGACGGTATAACCCTGAAAGGCCTACCTTTTGTTCTTTTAGGTGTGTGGATCTCGTAAGCAAAACTCAGCTATGTTATCTTTTACTCTTTAGTGCTGTAAAGCAGCAAGTACTCCCACACAGTACACCCTATTGTTTCAAGTATTCGCCACGACGGCAAAGGGCCACCAATCGATCATGAGTGCGAGCATACATTCTAATCAACCGCTGATTCGTTTTACCGATGTCTCTTTGGGGTATGGCGACTTTACGGT
>DATGTW010000046.1:0-10478 GCA_035301625.1 Paenalcaligenes sp. | reverse complement strand
TGCAAAAACGCCAAGTCCGCTACAAGGCCGCAATCCTCATGGCCATCGCTGGTGCATTGACGGCTCCAATAGGCATTGCGCTGGCGCACCAACTATCCGACACACTACTGATGTTTTGCTTTGGTGCATTGATGGTCTTGATCGCCACGCGCATGTTACGGGGTCTTCTAGGCGCTCGACAGGCAGCTCAAAAATCGCAGATGTCAAAACCTTGCCGTCTAAATACAGGCACCGGAAAATTTATCTGGACCCCACCCACAATCCTGACTATCGGCGGTATCGGTGCTGTCACTGGCATGTTTACCGGTTTGCTTGGGGTGGGTGGTGGCTTTTTAGTGGTCCCCGCGCTACAGCGTTACACCCCATTGAGCCTGCACAGCATTGTGGCAACCTCACTCATGGTGATTGCCATGGTGTCAGGCAGTGCGGTCACAGTCGCCCTTTGGCAGAATCGGGCATTGCCCTCAGGCAGCTGGTATTTTGTCTGCGCTGTTATCAGCGGCATGATTTTAGGACGCCTCCTGGCGCCTCGTTTGCCCGCACGCACCATTCAACTTACTTTTGCTTTATTGTGCTTGGTTGCTGCGGGTATTGTCCTATTGCAGGCAGCTGGGTTGATTGGCCCTTTAACCCAGCTGTAGGCGAATTAAAGCACCGCCCAAGGAAGAGCGTTGTACTTGTATTTGCCCCCCATAAACAGTGATTAAATCGTTCACAATAGCCAGGCCTAATCCTGAACCCGGTGCGCTTTCATCACCGCGCACACCTCTCTGCAAAATATGATTGATCTGCGCCGGCGCGATCCCCGGGCCATCGTCTTCGCAAACCAATTCCCATCGCGAACGCTCTGCCTTGCCATCCAGCGCGCGGGTGGTCACGTGCACCTGCTGTTTGGCCCATTTGCAGGCATTATCAAAGATATTGCCCAAAATTTCCTGTAAATCATGTTCTTCGCCGGTAAAATAAAACTCAGTCGCATGTAGATCGACCTGCCACGATAAATCTTTATCTGCATAAACACGAGAACACACCCGTTGAATGGCTGCTATCACAGGCGGCACCTGAGTGCGCACCCCAAACGTTTTAACCTGCGCCACTGCCCGTGCCCGCGCCAAATGTACATTGAGCTGTTGCTGCGCCAACCCCACCTGTTCGCGCACCAAAACGCCTAGCTCAGAATCATCTTTAGCGGCAGCATTACCCAAAACTGTCATAGGTGTTTTAATTGCATGCGCCACATTACCCGCCTGTGCCCGCGCCCGCTCTAATACCACTGCGTTAGTACCAAGAACATTATTAAAAGCCTCGGTCAAGGGCGTAATTTCACTGGGATATTCACCCTCGAGCCGTGCCTTTTCACCCTGTTCTATCCTGCGTAGTTGCTTGACCAATCGTTGTATTGGGCTCATCACAGCGTGAAACTGCACTGCCGCAGCAGCCAAAATACCCAACGCCATCAACCCAAAAGCGACCACCAGCAAGGTAGTAAAACGGGCCATTGGCCCCTGCACCACTGTTTCATGAGCGGCCATCGTCAGTAAAAGCTCGGGGGCATCCTCATCTGCCAGTCGCAAGCGCTGCTGCAGCACGTATAATGGCTCGTCATCAATAGAGCGCACACCAGACCACCACTGTTGAATCCCGCGCATGGGCAATATAGGTAAACTCTCGTCCCAAAGGGAATCAGACTGCAGTGCTGATTCGTAACGCGGTTGCAAGGATTGCGCCGAGCCCTCTGCCCAAGGGCTGCCGGACTCGGGAATGCTAACCTGCCAATACCATCCTGATAAGGGTTGCTCAAAGCGCGGTTCACTCAGCCGCCCGGACAATACCACTTGGGGGGCTGCCGAGGCCCCATCAGCGAGGCTTACCTCGTCCTGCCATTCGAGTGCAGCGCTCAGTTGGTTCAGATGCACACTGAGCTCGCTACGCAGCTGGGACTCGGTCTGTTCCTTGAACACATACCAGACGACTGTACCCACCACCAACAAACTGGCGAGCACCCATAACGCTGTTCCCAGTAGAAGCCGCCAACGCAGTGATGAAAACAAGCGATGCATCGCCCCCTCCTGGTTAGGACGTTTGGACAGGTACCAAACGATACCCCTGCCCGCGAACAGTCTCGATAACCTGAGCCGGAATCTTTTTGCGTAGTCGACCAATAAACACATCAATGGTGTTGGAATCACGATCTTGGTCTTGGGCGTAGATATGCTCGCTAAGCTGACTGCGGCTGATAATTTGACCAGCATGATGCATCAAATAGGACAGTACACGAAACTCATAACTGGTCAATTGCACAGTCTGCCCGTCATAGCTAAAACGAGAATGCCGCGTGTCCAATACCAATGCACCACAGGTCAATTCAGCACTGGCCTGACCCGCCAAGCGCCGTAATAAAGCGCGTAGACGAGCGAGTAGCTCTGGCATATGAAAGGGTTTGGTCAAATAATCATCTGCACCGGCATCAATAGCCAGAACTTTTTCATGCCAACTATCACGAGCCGTGAGAATCAAAATGGGCATCTTTAAGCCCTCGTCCCGCCAGCGCTGCAAGACGGTCAAACCATCGAGCTCGGGCAACCCTAAGTCAAGAACCACAGCATCAATGGCTTCAACACTACCGATGTAATGAGCCTGATTGCCATCGGTAGCGACATCAACCACATACTCGTGTTCCTCTAAGGCGGCAACAATCTGTTGCGCCAATTGTGCATCATCCTCAACGACCAAAATTCTCATGCTTTTTCCTCGAGCCGCGTTTTTTTCTGGACTTGTGGTCGATGAGCTTGCCATCCTGCGCATCAACCCATACCTTTGTAATGTAGCCCCCCTCTTGGAGTATCACCAACGTATAAACCCATTCATCCTCGTTATGAGTCAATACAGCCTTGAGTACTTTCCCGGGGAATTGCTCTAAAGTCTGCGCCGCTACCTTGCGCAGAGAAAGCACATGGCCTTGTTGATAGGCTTTACGTGCTTGTTCAGCGCTAAGGGGGGGAGTCTTTGAGTGGTGATGTGGATGGGCAATGCCGTTGCTGGCCGCCAACGGCAACGCAACCCCAAAAACAACCATCAATAAAATATTTCTAATGCTCACTGTCACATCCACAAGGGTCTCGGTACGATTATTTTAATCTCTAAAGCATTAACCTCGGGTGAATGAAAAATGAAAACAATATGAATCAATACTTCATTATTGATTCATATAAACAGCGGCATAATAAAAGCATTCCAGACAGATTTATTTCATAACAGGAGCATCACATGCAAAAGAAAACACAGATTGCAGCATTCATACTAGGGGCCACCTTTTTAGCCAGCCCCCTGACTTGGGCTCAGGAAAAAACCAATGTCAATGAAGACACCCCCAAAACCCTCAGCACCCAGCAAGTGAAAGACAAAAACATTGATCGTTCAGATTGGGTGAGCTTTGATGAGGCCACCCAAAAGCTCAAAGATGCGGGATATGGAGAAATCATGTTGCTCAAACAAACGGGCAATGGTTATTTCGCTCGCACCCGTGATGAAGATGGGATGTTTCGCCATATTTACATTGACCCCAAAGGCGAAATAAACATTAAAAAGCAATACACCAAAGGCAACCAACGTGGCCCCAGTAAACAGCGTGGTCAACGTGGACCCCGAGGACCACACCATCAACAGCATCACGGTCAGCAACATCATCACCAACACCAACCGCAGCATCACCAGCAGCAACAACAGCAACAGCAGTAACCCCACTGCTAACTAAGCAGGTGACCCACACAGAGCTGAGCTTTTATTTAAAAACCCCAAAAAGTTAAAAACACTTTTTGGGGTCTTTTTATACTCAAACCACAGTCACGGGCACCGATACAGGCATCGATACCAATAACCGTCAGAGGTGCTACTTAAGAGCAGCACCCAGCCTCATCACTAAATTATCTGGACGAACGTCCGATAATACGAGGAAACACATTGTGCTCAGGCCCTTTGGCACGATGATAAAAGGCCATTATGGTGTGCCCGATAATGAATAAAAACAGCAACCAGCCAAAGACACTGTGCCATTGATTAGCCAAATCAACCCAGAATTCGACCTTGGAATCACGCGGAGCAAATATTTGCCAACTAAAATAACTAAACCCACGCCCCGAACCATACGCACGCATAAAGGCCAAGAACGGAGTCAGTATCATCAACACGTACAAAGCCAAATGCCCCAAACGAACATTGAGATCGTTATCAGGACGGCGTGTGCGCTGGATTAATACCCAAACAACACGAATCACCCCCAACATGAGCATGGTAAAGCCCACGAGTGGATGAAAACGCCAGACGGCATCATTCAAGGCTGAATCCTTGTCAATAAAATGCACTGTTGCTGTGAATAACATCCATAAAAAGCCCACGGTCATGAGCCAATGAAACAGTCTTGTTATGGTCCCATAGCGGGTTTTTGTATCTACCAACATAAATTGCTAACACCCATGATTAAAAAATAAACATCAGGAGCTGGACTCAAAGGGCACCTCGTTTAAGAGCCACTCGCGCCAAATAGCAACCAATAAGGCCATCAGCACAGGACCAATAAATAGCCCTACAAAGCCCAGGGTCTTTACCCCGCCAACCAAGCCAAAAAAGGTCGGCAAGAAAGGCAGTTTGACCGGTCCCCCGACCAAGCGTGGGCGCAAAGTTTTGTCGACAATGAAAAGCTCGATAGAGCCCCACAAGAATAACCCTACACCCGCCATGATTTTACCAGAGGAGAGCAGATAAATTGATACCAGCGTAAAGGATAGAGGCGCGCCCCCCGGAATAAGTGCCATAAAACCAGTCACAGCACCCAATAGCGCTGGCGAAGGAACCCCAGCAATCCAATAGGCTACGCCGAGCACTACCCCTTCGCCAATGGCGATGAGGCCCATGCCAGTCACCGTTGAGTTCACAGTGGCGGGAACAACTCGAGAAAAGCGCTGCCAACGCTTGGGCAATATGCGTTCACCGATAATATCTACCTGAGCCAAAATACGATCCCCGTCTTTATACACAAAGAACAAGGTAATCAGAAAAAACAATAAATTGAGCAACAAGTGCACCACATCCCCGGTGGCTGTTAGGACCATGCGGTAAATGTTGCCTAAATGCTCACCACTGATCATTTCCACCATGGCGCCTAATGCATGGGGTTCACCCAGATACATGCCCCAATACTCGGTTAGATGTTCACCCACAAAGGGCAAATCAGACAACCATGCAGGAACTGGTGCGCCCTCACGGTTGACGACCAAAGCCCAGATGACAAAACTGCTGGCTTCTTGGATGACAAAAGATAACGCCAATGACAATGGAATCAACAAGATGCCAATAAACATCAGCAATGCCAGCGTCGCTGCCAAAGTATAACGATAGCGACAGCGCGCGAGCAGTTTTTTGTATAAAGGCCAGCTGGCCAGACCAATAACCAACGCCCCCAACACCGGTATCAGGAAATCCTTGAGAAAAAATAACCCGATCAGTAGAACGATGACGACCAGCCAGCGAGCAATCAAATAAGGAGGCAATACAGGCTGCATAATGTCGAAACTTTATGATTATTTGCGAATATTCGCGGAGAAAAAGCGGCTAATAAGCCCAGTTAAAATAGACCAAGCAACGGAGGTACGCACACACTCAATCATGGATGAGCCGGCAATTGGCGCTTGTGAGCGCTGGCACGATAGTGGCGCATGATCACCTCGAAAACCCGTGTTGAAACCTCTTGGCCCGTCAAAAAAGCATCGATATCGGCATAGCTGATGCCAAAGGCCTCTTCGTCAGGCAATAGAGGACGCCCTGATTCCAGATCTGCGGTAGGTACTTTATCAACTAAATGGCGTGGAGCGCCATAGGCCTCTGCCAGGGCACGCACCTGCGATTTAGTCAGGCCAGCCAAAGGCATGATATCGGCGGCACCATCACCGTATTTAGTGAAATAACCCATCAGCGCCTCGGCAGCATGATCACTGCCCAGCACCAACCCCGCATGGGCGGCGGCACATGCGTATTGAGCGACCATGCGCTGACGCGCTTTGACGTTGCCAATGATGTAGTCTCGCTGCTCGGCCGGCAAAGACCCTTGCGCGGCTTCTAGTTGATCAATCAAAGCGTCCGTGGCTGGCTGAATATCGACCACATGATGATAATCCGGATCAATGCATTCAACGGCAGCAATGGCATCCTCGGCATCTCTTTGCTGGCCATAAGGCAAGCGCAAGGCATGAAAATGTGCCTGCAGCCCTTGAGCGCGAGCCGCCTGTACTGCATGCTGGGCAATCAAACCAACAAGCAGGGAATCGACCCCACCGCTAATACCCAGCACCAATGCCTGACTGCCGGTCTGCTGTAAATATTGTAGTAAATACTGTTCACGCCGCTGACGTTCGTGGTCGATATCTATAGTAGGCTGCGCACCCAGTGAGTCGATTATCTCCTGTTGCTGTGCGCGTTGTTGTGCCGTTAACACCCTAGTCACCTCCATGGTCTGGTAGCACTAAAATAGCATATATTGTACCCGCCAAGCATGGTTTTTTTCCTCTGCACATAACTGGCTTTCAAACTTGTTTTTATTTTGACTAAAGGTAAAATTCGTACCCAAACCGCTACAAGCGCGGCTGTAACCAATTAAACTGCCAGCCGTAGATGGATCGTTATGTCTAAGAAGCAAACCCTGATGGATTACTTTCACCGCGGCTCCAGTTCCATTCTGGATACTCTTTCTGGAAAAAAACACACTCCTGATTTTGCCTATGCCCGTAACCATTACTTGGGCAGTCGGCTGCGGATCGTAGGCTGGATTTTTATTGTCCTGTCTCCTTTCTGGGCGCTTTTTGATCACGTACTCTTGCCCACTGAGGTCTTGCCTCAGCTGCGGATGGCTCGGTTATTTTTCTTTTTGAGCTTGATTATAATTTTGTTGTTGTCCTATTGGCGCGTGTTTGCCCGCCAACAAACGACATTGGCCATCATTTTATTGCTCAGCCCAGCATGCTTTTATGCATATTTGCTTTTTGTGACTGCTCCTTTTGGGCTACCCGAATTAGGTAACTATCAGTTTATACCCTTCTTGCTGGTAGCCACTCTTAGCATTTTCCCTCTGACATTACTCGAATCACTGCTGGTGGGCACACTGATAATCGCCATACAGCTCTATTCCTTTTATATTGACGCAACACCCACCATATACTTGATCCAGCAGCTATGGCTGCTTTGTGCCCTGCTTGTCATGGCCTTGACCGCCAATCACTTTCATCTCAATTTATTGTTGCGCCTTTACCGCCAAGCCACCCATGACCCGCTGACAGGTTTACTCAACCGCCATTCTCTACTGGATTTGATGGACAACCACGAGCAAGGTGAATCGCGCTGGCAACCACTGGGAGTGATGCTGCTGGATTTGGATCATTTTAAAAAAATCAATGACCAGTACGGACATGCAGTGGGTGATGAGGTATTACGGCGTTTTGCTGATCTACTGCGCGAACACCGACGCCCCGCTGATCGCATTGCTCGTTATGGTGGCGAGGAATTCCTGCTTGTCCGCGATGGGTTAAATCCCGATCAATTACATGCCCAGGCAGAACAAATCCGACAAGCTACCGAGACACTGCAGGTCAAAGATCTGGATGGCAACCCCATCCAGTGCACAGTCAGTATCGGGCTGGCCATCGCCCACGCCGAAGAGCCCTTGAACAACATTATTCAAAGAGCTGACGAAGCCTTATATACCGCTAAACGCGCCGGCCGCAACCAGGTTCAAAGCCATCAACTGGCCAATTAACAACAAATCAAATAAAAAACTGCCGATGGCCCTGACAGAGGCAGCATCGGCAGTTTTGGTGCAGGCAATAATTATCGATTTAATTAACGACGCTGTGTGATTTGACTGATATCTCGTACAGCACCCCGGTCAGCTGAAGTCGCCATCGCAGCATACGCTAATAGGGCCTGACTCACTGCCCGTTTGCGCTCTTCTTTGGGCTGCCAAGCCTGATCCCCGCGCGCTTCCATCTCGGTACGACGGCGCGCAAGCTCTTCGTCACTGATTGCCAGATGAATACGACGATTGGGAATATCAATTTCGATAGTATCCCCCTCTTCGACCAGTGCAATAGCACCACCCTCTGCAGCCTCAGGCGAGGCATGACCAATCACCAGGCCAGAAGATCCCCCTGAAAAACGACCATCGGTAAAGAGCGCCGCTTGTGCGCCTAAACCCATAGACTTTAAATAGGAAGTGGGATAAAGCATCTCTTGCATCCCGGGACCACCTTTGGGGCCCTCGTAACGGATAATCACGACATCGCCAGGACCGACTTTGCCACCCAAAATACCCTCTACAGAAGAGTCCTGGCTTTCAAAGACGCGAGCTTTACCTGTAAAGGTGAGGATGCTCTCGTCAACCCCTGCCGTTTTAACGATACAACCGTTTTCAGCCAGGTTTCCGTACAATACGGCCAAGCCACCATCCTCGGAATAGGCATGTTCCATATTACGGATGCAGCCATTTTCGCGGTCCAAATCCAGACTTTCATAATAGCGGTCTTGGCTAAAAGCTGTTTGGGTAGGCACACCGCCAGGACCACTCAAGAAAAAGTGCTCGACGGCCTTAGCATTGTCGCCCAGTACATCCCAATTTTTGATGGCATCACCCAATGTGCCGCTGTGTATGTTGCCTACATCTAGATTCAACAAACCACCGCGAGCCAGCTCGGCCAAAATACCTAAAATACCCCCTGCACGGTGGACGTCCTCGACGTGTACGTCATCAATAGCGGGGGATACCTTGCACAAGCAAGGAACCTGACGTGACAAACGATCAATATCAGCCATAGTAAAGTCTACTTCGGCCTCTTGGGCAGCAGCCAACAAGTGCAATACTGTGTTGGTTGATCCCCCCATGGCAATATCCAGCACCATGGCATTCTCAAAGGCTTCAAAGGTCGCAATATTGCGCGGCAAGACAGATTCGTCTTTTTCTTCGTAGTAGCGACGACACAAATCAACAATCACAGCCCCGGCGCTCTCGAATAAACCCTGACGACGAGCATGCGTTGCGACCAACGTCCCGTTACCGGGCAATGCCAAGCCCAAGGCCTCGGTCAAACAGTTCATCGAGTTTGCAGTAAACATCCCCGAACAAGAACCACAGGTGGGACAGGCACTACGCTCAATCTCGAGCATTTCCTCGTCACTGACCGAACTATCAGCAGCCTGGACCATGGCATCCACCAAATCCAATTTATGAACAACTGTTTTGCCATCTTTAGCGACGACCTTACCTGCCTCCATCGGCCCCCCGGAAATAAATATCACAGGGATATTAATGCGCAGGGCCGCCATCAACATACCCGGGGTAATTTTGTCGCAGTTGGAAATACACACCATGGCATCCGCGCAGTGGGCATTGACCATGTACTCTACCGAGTCGGCAATCAAATCGCGACTGGGCAAGGAATACAGCATCCCATCGTGGCCCATGGCAATGCCATCGTCCACAGCAATGGTATTGAATTCCTTGGCCACACCCCCGGCCGCCTCGATATTACGTGCGACCAACTGCCCCATATCTTTTAAATGGACATGTCCTGGCACAAACTGGGTAAATGAATTTACAACTGCGATAATAGGTTTGTTGAAATCATCGTCTTTCATCCCGGTGGCGCGCCACAGGGCACGCGCACCCGCCATGTTTCTACCATGCGTAGAAGTACGTGAACGATATTGTGGCATAATAATTCTCTAACAAAAAGATAAAAAATCCTAAAAACTGGGCACCTATCAAGTGCTGCCCACCAATAATCTATAGCAGGAGTTTCCCATGCAATTGCAGTCTACCTCGTCACATGCAGTGCTACTGCAACAAATCATTCGCCTACTAGGGAAAGTACTTGGAAATGTCATTCGGGGCAACAATGGCGAGGAGATGTTCCAGCGTATTGAACAGGTACGCCGCACTGCCGTTGGCCTCAAACGGCAAACCAACAATCCGGACAGCAAAGCTCTAAGCGCTGCCCTCTCGGCTCTGAGTGCTGATGAAGCCGAAACGGTAGCCCGCGCCTTTACCTATTTTTTGCACCTGGCTAATATTGCCGAAGACCATGTCCTGCGTACCCACTGGAAACTGCCCGAGTCCAACGGCCAAAGCGCCCAGACCTCGTTAGCCTATGCACTCAAAACCGCACTGACCCATCATGCACCCGCAGAGATTTTAAACACTCTGAACGACAGCTGCATCATGCCTGTGCTCACAGCACACCCGACAGAGGTACAACGTCAAAGCACGCTCGCACTGCACCGCGCCATCGCCCACTGTCTCGAAAACCTGCCCAACACAGATAATCACAATACCTCTGATCTGCAGATAAATGGCAAACTGGCGCGTACTTTGGATGGCCTTATTACTACTTTATGGCAAACTCGGCTTTTACGCCCGCATACCCTGACAGTAGAGGATG
>DATGTW010000045.1:0-5812 GCA_035301625.1 Paenalcaligenes sp. | reverse complement strand
GTTAATACTTATGTGCGCTTGAATATGAATCCATCGACGCTTATCGGAATTGTTGCCAGTGTAATTTTACTGGCAGTGGTGTTGTTTTACACAGCGGTTGATCCTAGTTTGTTTATCGACATCCCAGGCTTGTTAGTGGTGCTTGTTGGGACTATGGCAGCGACTTTTATTAGTTACCCCTTAAGTGAGGTAGTGCGCATTTTTGGTCTAATCGGGACAGTACTGCGCAACGAGAAACTCTACACTCATGACGATATTGATGAACTGATAAATATCTCTAGGCTATGGATTGCTGGTGATATTCGTGCCGTCGAAGATGCCCTGCAAGAGGTGCACAATCCTTTCCTTAGAACTGGGGTTCAACTGGTTATTGATATGACGCCCGAGGAAGAAGTATTAGAGCTATTGCAATGGCGAATCTCGCGTATGCGAGCGCGTGAACATGCTGAGGCACAGCTTTTCAGGGTCATGGCTAGCTATGCACCTGCCTTTGGCATGATAGGGACTTTGATCGGCTTGGTGAATTTAATGTTCTTGCTTGGCGATGGAGATATCACCGCGATTGGTCAACAAATGGCATTGGCTTTAATGACTACTTTTTATGGAGTATTGCTTTCCAATCTGATTTTTAAGCCTGTAGCAGTCAAACTCGAGCGCCGCACTGAGCAACGTGTGATTTTGATGAATATGGTATTGCAAGGGATTTCGATGATGAGCCAGAAACGCGGTCCGGCTGTTATGCGTGAGACACTGAATTCTTTTATGGCGCAGTATCGAGATGAGCTCTATAGCGATAAAGGTCATTATGAGACAGAACCAGAGCAACCAGAGCCATGAGCAACAACATGCATAGTAGGAAAATGCGCAATTTGGCTATCAGCAATGAAAGCTTGAAAAAAGAACTTCAAGAAGCTAGAAGTCGTTTACAACAGCGCAAGCAAAGCGGGGTGCGGCATAGCGCTTGGATGGCTTTGACTACAGAGCATCCCAGGGAAGAAGAGGAAACATGGTTTGCCACTTATCTGGATATGATGACTTTGCTCTTGGTATTAATGCTCGTGATGCTTGCATTTGCGGGCGCCCAAGATGCAGGACATGAGCACAATGATAAGGATGCAGTGTTTAATAGCGATAATGCTCAGGTTAGTACAACTAAGGGGGAATTGCTGGGGACTTTGGTCCTATCAGAAAACGCCTTTATTTGGCGAGGGTTTGATTTCTCCGCCTTGGGAAATGACATTGATGTGTTGGTTTCCGATGACTCAGTCAAGCTTAGGGTTAATAGTGAATTATTATTCCCGTCCGCAAAGTCTGATCTAAGCCTAGCCGGCTTAAGTATCTTGAAAAAACTGCTACCTATTTTCAAACAAAATGATGTGTATATAACTGTTGAAGGGCATACCGATAATGTGCCTATTCGCAATCATCGCTATCCTTCCAACTGGGAATTATCAGGTGCTCGGGCAGGTAGTGTCGTGCGATATCTAGAATCCAATGGAACTGCTAGTGAACGTTTGCGCGCAGTAGGCTATGCAGATGTACAACCCATAAGTGATAACAATACCAGGCAGGGGCGGGCGCTTAATCGCCGTGTTGAGTTCGAGATCTCACATCGGCCTTTCCCAGAGTCAGTACAGTTTGAACAATAAAAAGCTTTAAAAAATACAGTTTGGCTAGTGAGCTGATTTAGCTCGATAAATTATTTTTTGATTAATTTCTCGCCATCAGCTAAAGTGATTACCGAGTAAGACACGGGGTGTCCTGTTATTTAATAGGACTGAGACCACACCCGTCGAACCTGATCCAGTTCATACTGGCGGAGGGATGTCAGGCCAGGCAGTCACAATTACATTGCATGTGGTGTTTACAGCTTCATGCAAATTGAAATAGCCTAGGTCAGCAGTCCTTCGCCTCAATTCATGAGGCTTTTTTTATGTCTGAAAATCGTATTGATTTTACACAGCAGGTGGTGCTGATTACAGGCGCTGCCCGCGGACTTGGGCGCGCCTTGAGTCTGGCTTTTGCAGGCGAGGGTGCACGGGTAATCATCAACTACTATCAAAGCAAAGGTGCGGCCGAAAAGCTTGCTAAGGAAATAGGCAACAATGCGATTGCATTGCAGGCAGATGTACGTGAACCGCAGGCGGTTCAGCATTTGGTGACCCAAGCACAAATTCATTTTAATGCGCCGATCACGACGTTGGTAAATAATGCTTTACCCGAATTCAAATTTGACGGAGATGACAGGGCAACTGCAGAGCAAATCGGCTGGCAATCCATTGAGCAGCAAATGGGTGGAGTACAAAGCGCGATAAATGCCATTCAGGCCGTTTTACCCGGGATGGTTGATCTGAACTTTGGTCGCATCATTAATATCGGCACCAATTTAGTGCAAAATCCAGTCGTCCCATATCACGACTATATCGCTGCCAAATCTGCATTGCTGGCTTTAACACGAACTTTTGCACATGATTTAGGGCCCAAAGGGGTGACTGTCAACATGATTTCAGGAGGCCTATTACGTACCACCGATGCATCAGCGGCGACTCCTGAAACAGTGTTTGATCTGATTGCTGCAAATACGCCCTTACAACGCGTCACTACACCTGCGGAATTAGCAGACACTGCTTTGTTTTTTGCGTCTCATTGGGCGCGCGCAGTGACAGGGCAAAACCTGATAGTTGATGGAGGCCTAGTCAAACAATGAGTCGTGAAATGCATTTAAATTTATTTATTTTGGCTTGCGGACATCATCAAGCTGCCTGGCGCCATCCTGATTCAAAGATCGAAGAAATGGGTTCTTTGGATTATTATGCTTCCTTGGCTCAAATGGCTGAGGCTGCTAAATTTGATGCCGTGTTTTTTGCTGATGGTCAATATAATTTTGACTTAGCCAATAGCCCTCGATGGTTTATTGAACCATTAAGTACGTTAGCTGCTTTGGCCGCACATACCGATCGCATTGGTTTTATAACCACTGTATCGAGCACATTTTATACTCCATTTCTAGCGGCACGTATGCTCGCCTCGATAGACCATCTGTCAAAAGGCCGGGTTGGGTGTAATGTTGTGACGTCAATGTATGATGTCGAGGCGCGTAACTACAATTACACCAAAATGCCCGAACACGCTATCCGTTATGCTCGAGCCGATGAATTCATCCAAGTGCTTAACAGTTTATGGGATTCGTGGGCAGATAATGCGCTGGTAGCCGATCGAGGGGGACTTTATGCTGACTTAGAGAAAATACAACCTATTAATCATAAAGGAGAGCACTTTTTGGTCGATGGGCCTTTGACTGTACCCCGCGGTCCACAGGGCAAGCCTGTGCTCATACAAGCAGGTTCTTCAGAACCAGGGCGAGAGCTGGCAGCGCGATTTGCCGAGGCCATCTACGCGGTTGCTTATGATTTACCTTCTGCCCAATCTTATTATCGGGATATCAATGCGCGCACCCAAAAGCATCGGCCGGGCTTTAAACCAGTAATACTGCCAG
This sequence comes from Paenalcaligenes sp., assembly GCA_035301625.1. Classification (GTDB taxonomy): domain Bacteria; phylum Pseudomonadota; class Gammaproteobacteria; order Burkholderiales; family Burkholderiaceae_B; genus Paenalcaligenes. The sequence continues at coordinate 2,316 of DATGTW010000045.1, read as the reverse complement.
GTCTCGTGACTTATGTTGCATCAACCGAGGCCGAGGCACGCGCGAAACAGCGCGAATTGGATGAGTACTTGCCTACTGAATCCGCTTTGCAGCAGCTTGGCACTTATATCAGTCAGGATTGTAGTGATTGGTCTTTGGATGAGCCACTACCACAATTACCTTCGGTGGAAGAATTCACAGGTCCCAAAGGTCGCTATATGACTATTCTGCGAATCATTGAAACAGAGCAACCAACGCTTCGAGAGCTATTAGGTCGGCTCGCAGCCGGGGGAGGGCACTGTACCATGATAGGTACTCCAGATAAAATTGCCGATCAAATGGAGCAATGGTTTAAAAATGAGGGAGCCGATGGATTCAATTTAATGCCACCCTCATTGCCATACAGTCTGGAAGATTTTATCGAGTACGTTGTCCCGGAACTAAGAAAACGCGGTTTATTTCGTACAGAGTATACCGGTAGGACGCTGCGTGATCATTTTGGGCTTAATCGTCCTGATCTTTACCGCTAAGACTTTATAAATTAAACGCTAAAACAAAGCCCCCACAAGGTTTTAGGCTTGTGGGGGCTTTTATGATGAGCCTAATAATTTTTAATATTACTATCGTTATACTCAGGTCGGTAGGTCCAACATCAGATTAGCTACATTAAAGTAGATCAAAACGCCTGCAGCATCACAAATCGAGGTAATTAACGGAGCACTGGCCGAAGCGGGGTCCATTTTAAATCGGGTTAAAACGAACGGAAGTGACATTCCAATTACACTTCCTACTATTACGATCAAAACCATGGTTATTGCTACGATAAAGGCCAAAACCCAACCGCCGCGCATTAATCCAACTAACGAAACTGCTGCGGCCATACTGACTCCTAGCAAGATAGCAACGGTAATCTCCTTACTGAGCATTTGGAACCAATCGCGCATACGCACTTCGCCAGTGGCTAATGCACGTACCATCAAGGTAGCACTTTGTGAGCCAGCATTCCCGCCACTATCTACCAATAACGGCAAGAAGAACACCAGAGCAACCATGCTTTCAATCAAGCCTTCGAAATAAGCAATCCCGGCACCAGAAAAAACATTGCCGAAAACTAAAATCACTAACCAAAATACACGCATCCGATATAAAGTACCGATCGTGGCATCTTTGAGAGACATGGCGGGTGCCCCATCAACGGCACCTAGACGCATTTGATCATCAGTGCTTTCTTCTTGGGTGACATCCAACGCGTCATCATGAGTGATAATCCCCACTAAGCGATCTGAATCATCGATGACAGGCAATGACATGAGGTCATAGTGAGCGATAAAGTGTGCGGCCTCGCTTTGCGGGTCATTGACACGACAGTGAATGACCTCTGTAACCATGACGCGACTGAGTTGGGTTGTTGCTGGTGCAAGCAACAGATCACGTAGTGAAATGGTTCCAATCAGGTGGCGTTGATCATCAATGATATATATCTGGTAGATGGTTTCTGCATCGGGAGCCTCTTGGCGAATACGTTGCAAGGCTTCGGCAGCCGTCAGGTTTTCTGACAAGCTAATATAGGCCGAAGTCATAATTGCACCAGCAGTACCTTCTTCGTAGCTGGCCAGCATACGAATATCTTCGCGCTCGCCGTGCGCTAGTCCAGGTAGAATGCTTAGGCGTTCGTCCTCGGAAAGGCGGTTATATAGGTCTGCGCGCTCATCATGATCCATGAGTGCAAATAGCTCGGTAAGCTCTGAGCGACTCATTAATTCAGCCAACTCTGATTGGAACGCGGGTCGTAAATAACCAAAGATACTCGATTGCTCTTTGGGCGTATACCGTCGCAAAAGGTTCAAAGCCGTTTCAGTGTCACATTCGCATAAAACATATGCCAAATCAGGAGCGGGTAGCGGGCGTAATAGCTCGATACCCTGTTGCCAATCATTGTTGGCTACAGCGGCTTGAACTTCTTGAACGATGAGATCGAGTTCCATATCAGTTTCCTTTTATTTTTAAGGCATTTCTTACTGATTCCAAAAAAAGAAAAACAAAAGGATATCCTCGGACAGTTGTCCGAAAAGATAAAAACCCCTTCTGAGCCAGAAAGTTGTCAGAAATAAGGCACCGGATATAGAAAATAGAAAAAGGCCGCCGAGGCGTTAGGCCGTTTCGCCCATTAATGGGCCGAAAGGTGAGGGAATGAAAGACTCCCTAACAAAGCTCTGTTTGTCAGGAAGCGCAACTAATACAGATGAGTTTCCTAACAAACAGGGCCGCCATGTGTACGGCAACTTTCACCAGGTTCTGTATCCATTGCGGTTTCTCCTTAGCTTGCAATCCGAGAAA
>DATGTW010000044.1:0-9512 GCA_035301625.1 Paenalcaligenes sp. | reverse complement strand
ATTTATTTCAGCGGCCAGAAACTCTGCCGTATCATAGCAATTGGATTGAATACGGGTGTAACCCTCTTTGCCCAGACGAATAAAGTTGTAGTACTGAGCAACGATTTGCCCACCCGGGCGCGAGAAATTAAGGGCAAAGGTGGGCATATTGCCACCCAGATAATTCACATCAAAGATTAATTCCTCGGGCAAGCACTGCGCATCGCGCCAGATCACCCAACCCACCCCTAGTGGGGCCAAACCAAATTTATGCCCCGAGGTATTGATAGAGTGCACCCGTGGAATGCGGAAATCCCATTCTAGGTCGGGGGCACAAAATGGGGCCAAAAAGCCACCGCTGGCCGCATCTACGTGGATAGGGATGTTCAGTCCGGTGTCCTGCTCGAGCTTGTCCAGCGCTTGCGCAATTTCTTTGACCGGTTCGTATTGGCAAGTAAAAGTCACGCCCAAAGTAGGCACGACACCGATGGTGTTTTCATCGCAATGCTTGATGACCTCTTCGGGAGTTAGGCCTAAATGACCGTTCTCAAGCGGAACCTCGCGCAGCTCTATATCAAAGTAGCGAGCAAATTTATGCCAGCAGATTTGCACTGGCCCGCAGATAAGGTTGGGCTTATCAGTGGGCAAGCCCTGTGCCTGACGCGCTTTGCGCCATGCCCATTTGAGGGCCAGACCGCCCAACATAGCGGCCTCGGAAGAGCCAGTTGTCGAACAGCCTAACGTGTTCGCTGCTGCGGGTGAGTGCCACAAATCAGCCAGCATATGCACACAACGGGATTCTAGCTCGGCAGTTTGTGGGTATTCATCCTTGTCGATCATGTTTTTGTCAATGCACTCATCCATGAGCTTGCGGACCTCGTCCTCGGCCCAAGTCTGGCAAAAAGTGGCCAGATTTTGGCGTGAGTTACCATCAAGCATTAGTTCGTCGTGAATGACTTGATAGGCATGGCGGGGGTCCTGCTCTGCGCTTGGCATTTGGTATTTAGGCAATGCCACCGAGAGATCAGATGAGGCATAAATATCATCAAGCAAATTTTTTCGAATACTGTCTTTGTCGTGTAACGCCACGTAAGTCTCCTGTAGTTTTTATCGGTAAACCAGATCGCGCAAGTACAAGGATAAATCAGGCCAATAAGTGATCGCCAATAAGCAGGTCAGTATCACAGCGACAAACGGTAGCAGCGAGCGAATCATGCGCTCAATGGGGACCTGAGCCACCTGACTGGCAGCAAAAAGATTAACGCCAAAAGGGGGGGTGACCATACCCAGTGCCAAATTGACCACCATAATCAGGCCAAAATGTACGGGATCGATGCCAAACTGCATGGCCACAGGTAAGAGTAGTGGTGCGAGCACTACAATAGATGCCGAGGTCTCGATAAACATCCCAATCACAAATAAAGCGATATTGACCCCAAGCAGAAAACTATATTCGTTGGAAAAAACTTCGGTCAGCCAATTACCCAATGCCATGGGCACACCAGCACGGTTTAGCAAAAAACCAAAAACGCCTGCGTTGGCCATGATAAACATAATCACCGCGGTGGCAATGACCGAACGGCGGAAAGTTTGTCGCAGCACTTTGAAATCAATACGCTTATAAACAAAAATCCCGATGATTAAAGCATAGATAACAGCGACTGCAGAGGCTTCGGTGGGGGTAAATATACCGCCGTAGATCCCGCCCAAAATGATGACGGGCATCAGTAGTGCCCACCAAGCCTGCTTAAAAGATTGCCACAATGGCAAACGCCCAAGGCCGTCCTCTTTGCCTAAATCATTACGACGTGCATAGAGCCAAACATAAAGCATCAACGCAGCGACAATCAGTAGGCCCGGGCCAATCCCGGCGATAAAGATTTCACCGACTGAGGTGTCGGTAGAAACCGCAAACAGAATCATCGGTACCGAGGGCGGGATAATGACCCCTAGCTCGGCGGCCGAAGCCTGCAAAGATGCGGCAAAAGGAGCAGGATAACCGTGGCGTACCATCGATGGGATGAGAATAGCCCCCACCGCAAAGGTTGTGGCCACACTCGAGCCAGCCACGGCGGCAAAAATCATACAGGTCAGCACACAGGTACAGGCCAAGCCCCCTTGAATGCCACCGATCACGCTTTTGGCAAACTCGACCATGCGGTCTGAAATACCGCCAGATTCCATGAGATTGCCTGCTAAGATAAAAAAGGGCACCGCCATGAGCGGATATTTATCTAAAGAGGCATACAGCTGCTGGGCAATGACGACCCAGGGCATTCGGGCATCCATACCTACGCCTAACATACTCGCGAGTCCAATGGCGACAGCGACAGGCACCGTAAGCCCAAAAAACAGCAGCATGGTCAATACCATTAACTGCGACATCTACCTACCTCTTTATTGTTTATCTAACGTGTCACGACCCCAGTGACACAGCACGGCGATTAAAGACAGGGCTGCGCCAATTGGGATGGACATATAGATCCAGGAAATGGAAATACCCAGAGTGGGCATGGTTTGAAAGCGCACCCGCCAGGTCATTTGGATGCCGATCCAAAGCAAGAATAATAGAAAAGCCACCACAATGAGTAGCACCACAAACTCTAGTGCTCGAGCAAGCCCGTATTGATCGAGTTTGGTGCGCAAGGCATTAACCCCTAGCATGGCACCCTCACGAAATGCCAGGGTGATGCCCAGCATCACTGTCCAAATGATGGCAGCACGCGTCAAGGCCTCGGACCAGGCAGCCGGGGATTGGAAAATAAATCGGGACAACACCTGGTAAAAGCCCGCCGCAACTGCAACCCACAGGAGCAGTTGGGCGAGCCCTGATATCACCTGAAAGAGATGATGATCTATACGCTGCAGCATGGTTTATTGGGCGTCGCGAATGGACTCGATGAGCTCTTCACCAAACTGGCCGTAGTAGTCCTTGTAGACGGGTTCAACCGCTGTTTCAAAGGCGGCATAATCAACTTCATTGACCTGCATGCCGTTTTCTTTGAGGGTTTCGATGCCATCTTGTTCTACAGTATCAACGTAGTCACGCATGGCTTGTGCAGCAGCTTTACCAGCTGTCTGGAATTGTTCTTTTTCCTCGTCACTGAGACTGTCATAGACCATGGGTGAAACCAAAATCAATGCTGGTGCATAGACGTGCCCAGTCAGAGATAGATGGTCTTGCAGTTGCCATAGCTTGGCAGACACAATCACCGACAGGGGGTTTTCCTGACCATCGATAGCCCCTTGTTGGAGGGCAGTGGCGACCTCAGGCCAGGCCATAGGAGAGGCTTGGACGCCTAGCTCACGAAAGGCTTTGAGGTGAATGGGATTTTCAGTAATGCGGATCTTGAGGCCTTTGATATCCTCGGGGTTTTCGACGGCACGCTTGCTGTTGGTCAAGTGTCTAAAGCCTTGCTCGCCCCAGGCCAGTGCGGTCAGACCGTGTTTGGGAAACTCGGTGAGCATCTCTTGGCCGATGTCGCTATCCAGAACACCACGGGCATGATCCAGATCGCGGAACAAAAAGGGAATATCAAATACCCCAGTCTCGGGAACAAAGTTCAGTGTCGCACCAGTAGAGACCAGCGCTACATCAACAGTGCCTAATTGCAAACCCTCGATGACCTCGCGCTCGCCGCCCAAGGCGCTATTGGGAAATTCTTCGATCACAAAGTTTTCATTGTTTTCCCCCAATGACTCGACGAAAGCTGCGGCACCCGCGCCATAGTGAGAGTCTTTGGACAGGGCGTATGCCATTTTGAGTTCTTGCTGTGCTAATGCTGGACCTGCTGCAAAAATAGCTGTAGCCAGGGTCGCAATTAGCCCGCCCAGGATTGTCCTTTTCATGAATAAAGCTCCTAAGGTAGATAAAAAACTAGAAAAAATGCATAACTTACAAAGGCTACACCCCCTGATTGCATCGAGCAATCAGGGGTTACACTCGCTTATGGTTTTTCGTACCTATTATTGGGCTTTTTAGTGTGAAGTCCAAATTGGCTGTCCATCGGGGTCTAGAATGTCATTCTCCCAAGACTCACGGATTTGTGTCACAACTGCATCGGGTAAAGGCACGTAATCCAAGGTGCGCGCCAGCTCAGCGCCGTGTTCAAAGGCCCAGTCAAAAAATTGCAGTGTGGCCTGTCCCAGGGCCGCATCCGTTTGTTGTTTATGCACCAAGATAAAAGATGCAGCAGTGATGGGCCAGGAATCCGCGCCAGGCATATCAGTCAGAATTACACCCATGCCTGGTGTTTGTGCCCATTGGGCATGCTCAGCAGCAGCTGCAAAACTAGCTTCGCTAGGCTGTACAAATTGCCCGGCATTATTTTTCATTTGAGCCCAGGACAGGTCGTTTTGCAGTGCGTAAGCAAACTCTACGTAACCCAGAGAGTACTGTAGCTGGCGCACATTAGCGGCTACCCCTTCGTTGCCCTTGCCCCCATGACCTACAGGCCATTTGATGGCTTTGCCCACACCTACCTGTTTTTGCCAGTCAGCTGATGCCTTGGCCAAATAATGGCTCCACAAGAAAGTGGTGCCTGAGCCATCCGAACGATGGATGACCACAATATCCTGTTCGGGCAGCTCAACATCGGGATTCAGAGCTTGTATTTGAGGGTCATTCCAGCGTTTGATGGTTCCGCGGTAAATATCGGCTAACAAGGTCCCTGTGAACTTCAGAGCACCTGGTTCAATACCAGGCAAATTAAATACCGGGACCACGCCCCCTATAATGGCTGGGAACTGTAAAAGATCATTTTTTTCTAATTCTTGCTCGGGCATTGGATCATCTGATGCACCAAAAGCGACCGTACCAGCAATGATTTGTTGCTGCCCACCCCCCGAGCCAATCGATTGATAATTGACGCGCTGGCCTGTGTGCTCGTGATAAGCCGCCGCCCATTGCGCATAGATGGGGTAGGGCAGAGAGGCCCCAGCCCCGGTAACCTCTATAGATTGTGCGCTGGCAATATTCATGCTCAGGGCAAGTGAAACGCCGATTTTAAGTATCGTCTTTACTAACATAAGTGGAAACCTACAAAGTGATTAAAAGACTATTAGGCTCTAGAGCAAAGCCATTGTAGGTTTCCTGTGTGACGCTATGATGACAGGTTTCGAGAGGATTATTCAGTGACCTCGATCGGCTGTCGGGCCAAATCTTGGCGTGAGCTATTCAACACGTAGCGAATCTCGTAGGTGCCAGGCTCATCAGGCATACTCAGGTTAAAAGGATTACCGTTATCGGTAGAAAAGTAACGGATAGGACTGCGGTTTTTATCATCAGGCTTGAATATACCGATATAGTCTGACTTATAGTCAGGGCCGGTCCATTGGACGCGCACTTTGGATCCTGCTTGGGCCTGCTCAGGTGTCTCGAGGGTGGCCTCGATGGGTGTGGTTTCTATGGTGTGCTGCGCCAGATCCTGACGAGAGCTATTGAGTACATAGCGAATTTCATAGGTGCCCGAGCTTTCCGGCAGCTTTAGTTGTACAGGGCTACCCTCGCTGGTTTGGGTATAGTAAATGCTTTTGCGGTTGTTCGCATCTGGCTCGTATACGGCGATATAGTCTGATTTGTAGTCGGGGCCGGTCCATGCCACTTCGATGATAGATCCCGCGGGCGCCTGCTCAGTAGCACTGAGTGTGGCTTCGACAGGGGCGAGCTCTATGTTTTGCTGGGCCAGGGTATCGTTAGATTTGCCCAATACGTAGCGGATCTCATAGGTACCAGCTGTTTCTGGCATCTTTAGGTGAAAGGGGTTGCCGTTATCTGTATAAAAGTAATAAATGCTCTTCCGATTATTATCTCCAGGGGCATAGACACCGACAAAGTCTCTCTTTTCATCGGGCCCGTTCCAAGTTACACGTATGGTTTCACCTGCGGTTGCTGTCTCAGGGGCATCGAGGGTGGCCTCATGTTCGGTGATCAGCGGCAAAGTTAGCTTTGCGCCCCGCGGCGTGAGGACGATTTCCCCCTCGGCTTGGGCCTCGTCTGCCAGGCGCGTGACCTCGACATCGTGCACGCCTGCAGGTATCTCAGCGGTCACACTACCTACATCACTTTCTTCGTAAATGATTTCGCCGGTGGCCCCATGGCGCACAACCCAGTGCAAGCCCTCTTGGATGGTGGGGCCGCCCTCCATATCAGTGGCTATTAACTGGGCTTGTGCAGCTTGGGTCTGTTGAGTTTTTTGGGTTTTAGTCTCTGATGTGTCATTGGCCTCATCAGCGTATGAGATGGGGGCAAAAAGAGCGGCTACCAAGGACGTGGCAAACAAAGGACGCAGCAACATGATGACTCCTCATTTTGGTTTGTTGGGTTTGGAGTAACGCCACAGGGCCATAGCGATTGTCTCCGAACGCTGTGTCCCCATTTACGTCTGTAGTGATAAATGCAAAGAGCATATCCCGACACGGCTCAGCATCAAGGAAGCGAGCTTTGTTTATGGCCTTATTAAAACGTAGCGCGGGAATGTTGATATAGATAGTAACACTTTTATGGTTCCCCCCAAGCTAGCCACATGATTGCAGATCAAGGGTGGCGCAGAGGCTGAGGATAGAGGGGCAGAGGGAGGGAGTAAAAGAGAGAAGGAATAAAAAAAGACCTCGGATGAGGTCTGTAGCACAGCTATTGGTGCAGCCACCCGGAATCGAACCGGGACGGGCTTTGTGGCCCGAGAGATTTTAAGTCTCTTGCGTCTACCTATTCCGCCATGGCTGCTGGCGTAGAAAAGTTTTGGCGGAAGCGGTGAGATTCGAACTCACGGATGGGTTGCCCCATCGCTGGTTTTCAAGACCAGTCCATTCAACCACTCTGGCACGCTTCCGTTGTTGATGCATGCCATACCAAAACAGGATGGTATAGCACTAATAATACTGAGTTATTTAGTGGGCTAAACCAAATAAAGGAGTAACTATACACTAAAAACCGCGGGTTGTCATCTATATTTTATCACGCCTAGCTTGCACTACAATATAACCATGGTTTTTTTGAATAAAAAGAGGGATCCCAATGCTGCACGAGAGCGAGTATTTTTATTTAGAACGTTGTATTGCCTTGGCCCAAGAGGCCTTAGAGGCCGGAGACGAACCCTTTGGCTCGGTATTGGTAGACTTTAAAGGCAGTATCCTACAAGAGGATCGCAATCGAATTGCGGGTGGGGACGCAACCATGCACCCCGAGTTCGAGCTGGCACGTTGGGCGGCTAATAACATGAGTCCCGAGGCACGCGCGCAAGCAACGGTATATACCTCGGGTGAGCACTGTCCCATGTGTGCGGCTGCCCATGCTTGGGTGGGCTTGGGTCGTATTGTTTATATCAGTTCGAGCCAGCAATTGCGTCAATGGCGTGAGGAAATGCAATTGTCGGATCCGTTGCCAGTGATCCCCATCCCCGTCCAGGAAATTGCTCCTTTTGTTGAGGTGGTCGGTCCAATACCTCCCTACGATGAGCAGGTCAAAGCGTTGCAATTTGCCCGCCATCAAAGTTCTTAAAGGTATGTCTTATTAGGGTTTTCCTTGATGTTTTGGGGAAATTTACATTTTTTTGTCCGTAGCGCTCTATTTGTATTCAGGTATTACTACTGGCCGTGATAGCATGGCTCCTATAAAGAATCAAGAACTCTAAGGATCGAACATGCACGGTATATCACGGCGCAGCTTTATCAAGCTGGGCACAATCGCTGGCATCACGGTTAGCCTGGGGCGTTTGCCTTTTGCACATGCAGTCGAGGTGCACTCTGGGGCACACCCCAAGACTTGGGTCGCCCCTGATGGCAAGGCTCGCTACCGTTGGGATGCTATTCGCAAGGTCACCGGACAAAAGGTTTTTGCACGCGATTTTCGCGCCAAAGACCTCCCGGGTTGGCCCAAAGAGCAGGCACACGCCTTTTTTGTCAAAGCCACCCGTGTTGATCGGGTATTCGAGGGTGTTGACCTAGATGTACTCGGGGATGATTTAAAACCTGATCGGTTGCTCTACCATGAGGATCTCGAGGCTGATGGCGTTCAGGTCCCCAAGCCCGAGGATTTGGGTACTGATTTCTACGGGAATTATTTCCTCGTGCCTCGCGGCACCTGTTCGCCCATGTACGGGCACCCGGTAGCTTTGCTGGTCTATCATGACTTCGAACGTTTCGAGGCAGCCAAGCGCAAATTGATGTTTGATACTGATTTTGTGCAGTACGGTGATGAGGGGCCCTCGACCCTGCCTGATAACTATGGGGCGGCCAGATATGTTCGCCTAGGCGGCGAGACACCCACCGACGAGGATGAGTTTTCGGCTGTCCAAAATGCAGTGATTTGGGGGGCGTTTAAGGACAACGAGGTGGTCTGGCCACCTGCCGATCCTGATGATAAGAATCCCTTTATTCCCGCTTCCGTCAAGGGCAAGCATCGCGGAGGTGGGGGTGAGCGCGATCCCGAGGTGGTGGCCCTGGAGACCGCAGATGCCATGCGCGCAGGTATGGATATTGCAGCTGCCCTGAGCAAAGAGATTGACGAGGCACGCGATAATCCCGATAAGATCGTGTTAAACCGTCAGGGCAGTACACAGGCGATTGAGCCCAGCGCGATGGAGCCAGATAATGGCAATGCTTGGTACGATGCCGAGACTAAAACCCTACATCTACTGGTTGCAGCACAGTCGCCCTACGAGGTTGCCCGAGTAGCGGCCTTTATGGTTAAGGACAACGAAAAGTTCCCCGTAGAGCATATCAACCTCTTGACTGGAACGACGGTAGGCTATGGTTCCAAGGACCACTCTATCTTTCCTTTTTATGTCGTTGCAGCCGCTTTTTACGGTGACGGTTTGCCTGTGCGTCTGGCCAATAACCGTTACGAGCAATTTCAGTTTGGCATCAAGCGCCACCCGGCCAAGATGGATGTGACCATCACTGCTGATCGTGAGAGTGGCAAATTTGAGATCATAAAAGGCTATTACGATCTTAACGGGGGTGGGCGAGCCAACTTTTCCTTTAGTGTGGCGCAGGTTTGCGCCACTGCAGCTCAGTCAATTTATTACTTCCCCAAATCAGATTTGGCAGCAGCGGCCTTTGCCACACCTGCTGTTGAGTCGGGCTCAATGCGCGGTTATGGCACCCTGCAAAGTATGTCCATGACTGAGTTAATGGTTGATGAATTAGCCCAAGAGCTGGACATCGATGCCATCGAGTTACGTCATCGCAATGCATTGCTGCCGCAGTACCCCAATACCCAAGGGGCGGTGCAGCTAGGGGATCCGCGCCTGGTAGAAATGCTGGAAAAAGCTGCTGAGCACCCCCTATGGAAGGAAAAAGACCAAAAGAAAGCTGAGTTTGATGAAGCCAACCCTGGCAAGAAATATGGGGTGGGCTTTGCGCAGGTGCAAAAGGATTATGGCTCCGGCGCAGATACCAGTGCTTTGGTACTCGAGTTTGATGCTGATGGCCGTTTAACCATGCGTCATTGTGCCCAAGAGATCGGTACAGGGGTGACTACGGCGCAACAGATCATGATAGGTGATCTCATTGGCAAAATCCCTGACGAGGCA
>DATGTW010000043.1:0-3987 GCA_035301625.1 Paenalcaligenes sp. | reverse complement strand
TCAATATCTTTACACCACCCTAACCTCAATTCCTGGGGTTTTGTTAATCGCCGCTTGTGTATTGATGATGCAGGTCTACATAGACGGTCATCCCGAGTATTTTGATACGGTGGCCGTGCGCGCGGATGCGCGCTTGTTTTTACTGTGCTTGATTTTAGGTCTCACTGGCTGGTCTGGGTTGTGTCGTTTGCTGCGCGCCGAAACGCTCAAATTGCGCGAGCTCGATTATGTGCAGGCTGCGCGTGCTTTTGGACTGGGCAACCTCACCATTATGGCCCGCCATATTTTGCCCAATGTCATGCATATCGTCTTGATCACGATGGTGTTGGAATTCTCGGGGCTGGTGTTGTATGAGGCTGTGTTGTCTTATTTAGGCATTGGCGTAGATCCAAGTATGGCCTCATTTGGCACGATGATTGATGCCGCCCGATTAGAAATGTCTCGCGATCCTATGATTTGGTGGAATTTGCTGGCGGCCTTTGTGTTTTTGTTGGCGTTGGTACTGGCTGCCAATATTTTTGCCGATGCGGTGCAACGCGCCTTTGATCCACGTCAGCGTCAGCTGGCCCCACAACCCCAAGCCTCATGAAATAGGTCTTTAGCATGACTGATTCCAAGCATTCTTCACCGTTGTTGCAGGTACGTGACCTTTCGGTAGCTGTGGCGCAAGGTCAGGGCGCAAAATCTTTGGTACGTGATCTAAGTTTTGATATCCCAGCCGGTAAAACAGTTGCGTTGGTGGGCGAGTCCGGTAGTGGTAAAAGTCTGACGGCCTTATCCATTATGCGTTTATTACCTGATGCAGTGCAGGTCACAAAAGGCGATGTGCTTTTGCAAGGACACTCTTTGTTTACCTGTACCGAACGACGGATGCGGCAGGTCCGTGGTCGGGAAATAGGGATGATTTTCCAAGAGCCGCAAAGCAGCCTCAATCCGGTACTCACAATAGGTAAGCAATTGGCTGAGGTCTTGCAGCTACATACTGATTTGCGCGGTGCTGATTTACGGGCTCGCAAATGTTATTGGTTAGAGCGCGTAGGTATTGAGGATGCAGCGGCACGGCTAAAGGACTATCCATTTCAATTTTCAGGCGGTCAGCGTCAGCGCATCATGATTGCAATGGCGTTGGCGGCGAACCCCAAGCTATTAATTGCTGATGAGCCGACCACAGCGCTGGACGTTTCTGTGCAGGCACAGATACTCAATTTAATTAAAGAATTGCAACAAGAGCTTGGATTGAGTGTGTTGCTGATTACTCATGACCTAGCCATTGTGCAGCATGTGGCCGATGAGGTGGTCTTGATGCGTCATGGCGAAAGTGTCGAACAGGCCACGTCGGCGATGTATTTTGCGCAGCCCAAACATGAGTATGCGCGTTCGCTGCTGGATGCCGTGCCGACTTATGACCATCGATTGGCTCCACCCCAAGATGATCCTGAGCGTCCTGTGGTGCTGGCTGTAGAGAAACTACAGGTGCAATTTCCGGCCAGCAGCCAGTGGTGGCAACGCAAAAAATACAATACCGTATTAAATGGTGTGAATTTTGATCTGTACCAAGGGGAAACGCTGGCCTTGTTGGGACCTTCGGGCTGTGGGAAAAGTACTTTAGCAAAAGCGTTGATGCGTTTGCTGGATAATAATGCTGTGATTCAAGGTCAGGCGCGGTTGCTCGGGCACGATGTGCTGCATACACAGGGCAAAGCCTTATACGAGCAACGACGTGCCATGCAGATTGTTTTCCAAGACCCTTATTCCTCGCTGAATCCAAGGATGTTGGTGGGGGATATTCTCGAAGAGGGTATTAAAGCACTACATCCAGATATCAGCCGGCAAGAGCGTGAACGCAAAATCCATCAATTATTAGAGTATACTGAGCTGCCCAAGGACACCCCACAGCGTTACGCGCATGAGTTTTCAGGGGGGCAAAGACAGCGCATCGCCATTGCGCGGGCGCTAGCAGTCGAGCCGCGGGTATTGATTTGCGATGAGCCGACTTCTGCATTAGATATGTCGGTGCAGGCACAGATTTTGCATTTATTGCAACGGTTGCAGGCGGAATTGGGTATGAGCTATCTATTTATTACGCATGATTTTGGCGTAGTAGAGTATTTGGCAGATCGTATTGCAGTGATGTTTGAGGGTGTGTTGGTCGAACTTGACCGAGCAGATAAAGTCTTGTTTTCTCCTCAGCAGCCCCTAACTAAAGAGTTATTGGATGCGGTACCTCGGCTGACCCAACAACCTATTTCTATATGAGATGAATAGTAGACTTCTATGGCATTGAAAGTTTTTGATCTACAGTGCGAGCATGGCCATGTTTTTGAGGGGTGGTTTCGCTCGGATAATAATTATGAAGAACAGCAGTCCCAAGGGCTATTGAGTTGTCCTGTCTGTTCGAGCACTGAAATCACCAAGCAGTTATCGGCACCCCGTTTGAACATCAGTCATTTAAAACAAGAGCGTCCAACCCCCGCCACGGCTGATTCGGATAAGCGTGCAGTGGCGGCACCCAGTGAAAAAGAGCTAGCACAGCTGCAAGCTCAGTTTATGCAGCAGCTGCGCGGTGCTGTAAAAGAAGCCGATGATGTGGGCGAGCAGTTTGCCGATGAGGCGCGTCGCATTCGTGATGGTGAGGCCAGAGAGCGCTCAATCCGTGGTGTCGCCAGCACTGAAGAGTTACGCGATCTACATGACGAAGGGATAGAGGTAATGCCTATCCCGGATATCCTGGATGATGAGCAACTGCATTAAACCCGACCACGATACTCGCCGGTGCGGGTGTCAATTTCTATTTTGTCCCCAATATTACAAAAAGCTGGTACTGAGATGCTGTGCTCGGATGCCAGTTGGGCGGGCTTCATGACCTTGCCCGAGGTGTCACCGCGTACAGCGGGCTCGGTATAGGTGATCTCGCGTACGATGACTGTGGGTAACTCGACAGCGATGGGCTGGCCCTCAAAAAACACAATCTCTGCTTCCATGCCGTCTTCTAGGTAGTTGAGCGCATCGCCCATTTGCTCGACCCCCAGCTCGTAGGGATTGTATTCCTCGTCCATAAAGACATAGGCTGGATCAGCATAATAGGAATAAGAGCACTGCTTTTTTTCGAGCAGGATTATTTTGTACCGATCGTCAGCCTTGGCTACGACCTCACTATTTGTACCACTGAGCAGGTTTTTTAGTTTTAGGCGTACGACAGCGGTATTACGGCCTGATTTGTTGTATTCGGCGCGCTCGATGATCATCGGCTCACCGCTAACTTCGATAATATTGCCACTGCGTAGTTCTTGTGCTGTTTTCATTTTGGTAGAAACTCCGATAAATAGCATCCACGGCCACTGCGTTAGCATGCCAAGGTGCAAATGACTATCGGTATTTTATCAGAATGCACCGGGCTAGCGCATGCTTAACGCGAGTTTAATTTTTGTTTACAGAATTGGATTAAACGTGCACTTAATGAATCCTGCATACTGAGCTTATGCACTTCGTGGCGGATGTTTTGTTGCCAACGCTGCAAGAGGATAGGTTCCAAAGCGGTAATGTCTAAATCGCCTGTATCATCCAGGTATTGGTTGCCTGGGGTGCTTGGGTTGTCTGGATTGGCCTGGTTCCATTGCCCGATTAGCTTTTGCACCGCATGCGGTAACCCTAATCTCTGTAGCCATGCCCGCAATTTAATCAGGTGGGTGCGTTCAGTTTGTGGATAGGGCTGCCATATAAAAGGCAGTTGTGCCCATAGGGCTTGCATCCACGAGTCTTCGCCCCGCACAAAATTTAAATCGGTGCTCCATAATAATTGGTCGAAATATTGTTGCTTTATAAAAGGCAGTTGCAGCAGCCTTATTGTTGGACTGTCTACAGAGTCCTCTTTTACGCATAATGACATTTTTGCTTGCAAAAATTGTTGGGCACTTTGATAGTGATAGTCTTGGTCAGCCGCAAATAACAACGTGGTAGGGGGGGTAGGCTCCTGCTGGTATAACGATT
>DATGTW010000042.1:0-3395 GCA_035301625.1 Paenalcaligenes sp. | reverse complement strand
CGACGATTTTCAAATGCGTAGTCTTGGGCCCACTGCACGGCCTCGACATAGTCGTGAAAGTCTTCGGTATTATCGGGCAAATAGGCCAGGTTTTGGTCGGGCAGTTGGATGCCCAGGTTTTCCATATGGCGCTTGGCGCGTTCAATAAAGTAGCGGCCAATGAGGTTGCCTATGCCGCGTGAGCCCGAATGCAACATGACCCAGACGTCTTGGTTTTCATCCAGGCATATTTCAATAAAGTGATTCCCCGAGCCTAGGGTGCCGATTTGTCGTTGTACGTCGCGGCGTTCCAGGCGTGGGTGTTTACGCGTGATGTCCTTGAGGCGGTTGGCCAGATCCAAATCAAAATCAGCCATGTTTTTGCGCTTGTGGCGCCCGCCTGGACCTAATGGAACGCTGTGTTCGATTTGATGGCGAATAGGAGCGAGGTTATCGGGCAGGTCGTTGGCCTTTAAAGACAGGCGTACGGCGTTG
Source organism: Paenalcaligenes sp. (assembly GCA_035301625.1). Classification (GTDB taxonomy): domain Bacteria; phylum Pseudomonadota; class Gammaproteobacteria; order Burkholderiales; family Burkholderiaceae_B; genus Paenalcaligenes. Next base: position 2,921 of record DATGTW010000042.1, on the reverse strand, counting down.
ATGCCACAACCAATATCCACACCGACGGCGGCGGGGATGACGGCATTGTCCGTGGCGATCACACTGCCAACGGTCGCCCCGATACCCACGTGCACATCGGGCATGGCGACGACGCCATGCGGGTGCACAAAGGGCAGGGTCGAGACATTACGGAGCTGATCGAGTGCCCCGGGATCAATGTCATCCGTCCAGATTTTGATTGGGCGGCGATTTTCTTCCTGAATAACTTGTATCATCGAATTGGAAAAAACAATAAAGCGTTGATAAGAGACGAACCTAGCCAGACCGCGCGGTGCCGCGAGGCGGTTTTTTGCTGTTTTTTTGAGAGAGGGAAAGAGAAAAAGCGGGCCGCGCTTGAAATTTGGGATTAAACCCTTATCTATTAAGATAACTCAATTCTGTTTATTTTTCACTTTGGTTAAATTGCTATGAGCCAGAACGATACATCTGCAACAGCACAACAAGACACTCAAACCCGCGGTTTTCAGACCGAGGTCAAGCAGCTTCTGCACTTAATGATTCACTCTCTTTACAGTAACAAAGAGATTTTCCTGCGGGAGTTGGTTTCCAATGCCTCGGACGCCTGTGACAAGCTACGCTTTGAGGCCATTGATCAACCTGATTTTCTCTCTGGTGATCCCGAGATGCGTATTCGCATTGATTATGATACCGAGGCACGCACGCTGACTATTGATGATAATGGCATCGGGATGTCTTATGACGAGCTGATTGCTAACTTGGGCACCATTGCGCGCTCGGGTACTAAAGAGTTTTTGGGCCAATTAACTGGGGACAAGAAAAAGGACGCACACCTAATCGGGCAGTTTGGGGTTGGGTTCTACTCATCCTTTATCGTGGCCGACAAGGTCTCTGTCCTGAGCCGTCGTGCTGGCTTGCCCGAAGACCAAGCTGCATTATGGACATCCGAGGGCGAGGGGGAATACACCATCGAGCCTGCTGAAAAAGCCGGGCGTGGGACTACTATCACATTGCATCTACGTAATGATGAGGATGAGTTTTTGGATGGCTGGCGCCTGCGTGAGGTGTTGCGCCGCTATTCTGACCATATCTCTATCCCCGTGCAAATGCGCGCCGAGGAATGGGACGAAGAAAGCAAAGAGCAGAAAAAGACTGATGAGTGGGAGACCGTTAACCAGGCCAGCGCGCTTTGGACGCGCCCACGCAACGAGATTACTGATGAGCAATACATAGAATTCTATAAGCACATCGCCCATGATTATGAGGACCCCCTGACATGGACGCATAATCAGGTTGAGGGCCGCAGTGAATACACCCAATTGTTATACATCCCCAAGCGTGCGCCCTTTGACCTGTGGGATCGTGATGCCAAGCATGGGCTCAAGCTTTACGTCAAACGGGTGTTTATCATGGATGATGCCCAGCAGCTGCTGCCTGGCTACTTGCGTTTTGTCCGGGGTGTTGTGGATTCTAGCGATTTGCCCCTGAACGTCTCGCGCGAGATTCTACAAGAAAGCCGTGATGTGCGCTCTATCCGCGAGGGGTGTGCCCGTCGTGTGCTGTCAACACTGGCTGATTTAGCCAAAAAGGATAAGGAAAAATACGCTCAGTTCTGGACTCAATTCGGCCAGGTTCTCAAAGAAGGAACGGGCGAGGATGCGGGCAATCGCGAACGCATCGCCAAACTGCTGCGTTTTGCCTCAACGCATAACGACAGCTCGGTCCAGGATGTTTCTCTGGAAGACTACGTCAGCCGTATGAAGGATGAACAAAAGCATATTTATTATGTGACTGCAGACACCTACGAGGCCGCGGCCAATAGCCCGCATCTAGAGGTTTTCCGCAAAAAGGGCATCGAGGTGTTACTGCTCTCGGATCGCATTGATGAGTGGATGCTGTCCTTCTTGACCGATTTCGATGAAAAAGATTTGGTGTCTGTGGCCAAGGGCGGCGTCGATTTGGATGAGTTGGCCGACGAGGACGAGAAAAAGCATCACGAAGAGGTCGCCGAGCGCTACAAGCCTTTGGTCGAGCGCTTGCAAAAGAGCTTGGGCGAAACCGTTAAAGAAGTCCGCGTGACCATGCGTTTGGTGGATTCCCCCGCATGTGTGGTGGTTGACGAAGGTGAAATGAGCCCCCACTTTCTGCGTTTGCTAGAGGCGGCCGGACAAGAGGCCCCCACGGTGACGCCTATTTTGGAAATCAATCCTGAGCACTCGCTAATCGAGCATATTGAAAAAGTCGAAGACGAACGCTTTGACGAGTGGGCTGAGCTATTACTGGATCAAGCCATGTTGGCTGAGGGTGCACAGCTCAAAGAGCCCGCACGCTTTGTTCAGCGCATGAACCGCTTGTTAATGCAAAACATGCCTCAGTAGAAAGCACCAAGAGTTATTCAAGCCGTCGGAGCAGAAATTCTGGCGGCTTTTTACATTGTCGTGCGGTCAGCTGGAATGGGGGTGTGGTTTTGATGGCACGGCATCTTAGAGAGTAGGGGTAAACCCTTGTTTTCGCTTCAAAGCCACTCTATTTGCCCCCTCAGAGCAAGACTCGGCAGATTACTGGGTTTTGGGTATTGATTATGCAAATGATAATGATTATCATTTGTCAGTGTATTTAAATCATTACCTTTTAATTCAGTAGATTTGGAGTTTTTGTTCATGAGTGCGCAGCGTCGGCCCTTTGTACATCGTGTGGGCCAAAACACAGTACATGCCGCATTATGCAGTGCCTTGATGGCCTCTGCTAGTGCGTGGGCCCAGGACGGTCAACAAGAAACACAGGATGATGCGGACATTCGTAGTGTGCAACAGTTTGAAACCATCACTGTCCAAGGGAGCACCGGGGACGGTTATCAAACCCGCGAGGCCAGTTCCCCTAAATTTGTAGTGCCACTCATTGACACCCCACGTACCGTAGATGTCATCCCCGAAGCGGTTATT
>DATGTW010000041.1:0-9753 GCA_035301625.1 Paenalcaligenes sp. | reverse complement strand
GAGTCATGGCGAAAATCCCCCAAGTATGTGTATAAAAAAGGTTTAACGAGTGCGTGTGGGCGGGGGGTACAGGTGCTCTAATAAAGTGCTTCGCACTGTGGTGAGGTGTTCATGCATGGCCAAGCGTGCCGCTTGGGCATCCCGGGATTGGATACCCGTCAGGATTTTCTCGTGCTGCTCTATATATAGTGTTTGGCGCTCTACAGACAAAGAAGCACGGCGCAGTTTCCCCCATGACGTCTGCGCGCGTGCTGCGATCAATACTTTTAAAAAGTGATTGAGAATACTGTTGTGCGTGGCCTTGCCTATGGCTTTATGAAAAGAGCTGTCCCATTTTTCCCATTGTTGGGCATCGCCGTATGTGTCCTGACTAAGCACGATACAGCGCTGAATTTCATCGATGTTAGATGAATTGGCATGAATGGCTGCCAAGGCTGCAATTTCGGGCTCTAGGGCTAGGCGCGCATCCATCAATTCCAGAGGGCCAGTGTATTGTTTGACATCTAGCCCCCCCAAGCTATCCGTTGGCTCTGCTAGATTTGAGCCTGGAGTATTAGTAGGGGTATCGGTGGCGTTGGGGGTGCCAATCACAATCGTACCGCGTCCGGGTACGCGCTGGAGGATTTGCTCGTCCTCGAGTATTTCCAGTGCCTCGCGTAGCACCCGACGACTGACGCTGAGCTCAGCGGCCAGAACGCGCTCAGGCGGGAGTCTGGACCCCTTTTCTACATCAGGTTGCGACAGGCGTTGGCGTAAAATACGCAACACCTGTGCAGAACGTCGTTCGTTGAGGGGGAAATTGTGCATAAAAACTTTATGACCCTTGAAACATGGCTATCGTGCCTGTATCTGCCTGAAATTACAGCGCGCTGATAATCATATTTGCGGAATTAAAAAGTAGGAAAGCCACAAAGGCCAGCTTGAGGTGTCTGGGCTTGATGGTGTGGGCCATTTTAGCACCATACGGGGCCATAAACCCTGTGATTGGGACCAAGATTATAAAGGCTAGTAAATTTACATAACCAAAACTAAAAGGCGGCAAATCTGGGTGATTCATGCCCGAAAGAAAAGCCCCCACCGCACCTGGAATAGATATTAATAAGCCAATCGCGGCAGCTGTGCCTACAGCACGGCGGATGGGATATTTGAAAATACTCAGGATAGGTACACTGAGTGTTCCACCACCAATGCCCATAATCGATGACACACCACCGACAATCAAACCCAGTAGCCAGCGGAAAATGCCCTTTGGGAATTTATCAGGATCCTCTGTTTCGGGTTCTTTGGAAACCAGCATATAAATAGCTACCAGGGCTGCAACCCCACCAAAGATCAAGGACAGTGCTGCTGTTTTGATAGAGCTAAATACAATCATCCCCAAGACAGCCCCGATGAATAACCACGGCCCCCAACTGCGTAATAAGGTCGTATCTATGGACCCCCTAGCATAATGCGCACGGGTCGAAGAGGCGGCTGTGGCCACGATAGTAGTTAATGAGGTACCGACAGCCAAATGCATGCGCACAGATTCATCGACCCCAAGCGCGATAAATAAATAAAACAAAATAGGCACCAGCACGATGCCGCCACCGACACCTAACAACCCGGCAATAACCCCAGCCACCACACCGGCGATCATGATGGCAAAAGTAAACAAAAGAATGACGCCAAGATTATAGCTCATAAAAATCTCCAAGAACCAAATCCCTAAGAACCGCTTGGGAACCAATTAGAGTCCAATTGAAGCAGATGGTACCACTATGAGTCCAATTTATCTATATGTATTTCATAACTTACGAACTGAAACCTATGATTTTCGATATATTAGTGTTTACGCCTATTAAAAAGGAACCATTTTGAGATTAACATCTGTTTGTGGTACCAGGTTTTTCGCAAAAGGAGATACGGTTTGTTTACCAATCCATTCAGTTTTACACGTCAGCCTATTTATGCCCCTTCGGGGATGGTCGCCACGTCACAGCCCCTGGCGGCTGAGGTTGGGGTGTCAATATTAAAAGAGGGGGGCAATGCGGTTGATGCAGCCATCGCAACAGCAGTGGCTCTAACCGTATTAGAGCCCACACAAAATGGCATTGGTGGCGACGCCTTTGCTTTGTTGTGGGATGGCAAAAAAGTCCACGGTTTAAATTCTTCGGGACGGTCCCCGGCGCTATTGGATCGAGACTACCTTGGTCTCAAAGAGGGGGATTCGATGCCGACTTATGGGTGGCCTGGGGTGACTGTACCAGGGGCACCACGCAGCTGGATCGAGATGCACCGCAATTTTGGCCGCCTACCATTTAGACAACTATTTAAACCGGCCATTCATTATGCGCGCTATGGATACCCGATCGGGCCTGTGGTGGCCGAGTACTGGCGCCGTGCAGATAGGATATTTAGCCAACAAGAGGGGCCTGAGTTCGCCCCTTGGCACGATACCTTTATGCCCTCAGGTTTTACACCCAAAGCAGGGCAGGTCTGGCGTAGCGAGGCCATGGCCCAAACGCTAGAGGCACTGGCCGATTCCGAGACTCAGGATTTTTACCAAGGCCGTATCGCCGAACAGATTGCCCAGTTTTCCAAAGATACCGGGGGTGCCCTGCGCTATGAGGATTTGGCTGCCCATACCAGCGAGTGGGTAGAACCCATATCCGCCCATTACAAGGGGCATGACATCTGGGAGCTACCCCCAAACAACCAAGCCATCGCTACCCTGATGGCATTGAAAAAACTGCAGGAAATAGATCTGCCCGATCATTGGGATAGCCCTCGAGGCATCCACCTACAGATCGAGGCAATGAAATTGGCTTTTGCAGATACCTTAGCCTATGTCGGTGATCCCGAACACAGTAAGGTCAGCCCACAGGCTCTGCTGGATGATGCATATATCGCTCAGCGGCGCACCCTGATTGGCGAGCAGGCCAGCAACCCCGAAGCCGGCATGCCCGAAAATGGCAATACCGTTTATCTGTCTGTAGTAGACAAAGACGGCATGATGGTTAGCTTTATCCAATCAAACTATATGGGCTTTGGCAGTGGAGTGGTTGTGCCTGATACAGGTGTTGCCCTACATAACCGTGGGCATAGTTTCAAACTGGAAACGGGGCATCCCAACGAGCTCAAGCCCAATAAGCGACCCTATCACACCATCATGCCAGGCTTTATGACCCGTGATGGGCAGGCTGTCGGACCCTTTGGGGTGATGGGTGCTTTTATGCAACCCCAGGGTCACCTGCAGGTGGCCGTCAACATGCTGAACTATGGCATCAACCCACAAACCGTGCTGGATCTACCCCGCTGGATGTGGGTCAAGGGCAAAGAAATCCGCGTTGAGCAGGGCATGCCCAAAGAGGTCGTCCTAGGCCTATTAGAGCGTGGGCACGAGGTCACTGTCTCGCCCGATGACACCGGGTTTGGGCGTGGGCAAATTATTTGGCGACAGCCTAACAATGTGCTCGTAGGTGGCTCTGATGGGCGTGCCGATGGGCAGGCGATTGGTTATTGATTTAGTTTTACATCTTTTGAATCGAAGATGCATTTCAAATGTTTTAAATTTAAAGACTGAATTCTGTTTGGGGCTTTGCTGCTGTGTATCTATTGTCACAGCTTGGTGGTTCACTGATAAAGTGGTATGAACTACCACGCCTAAGCCGCTTCGCGGTTAGACATGGTTTCGCGAGGTCGTGGCCCCGCTTCTAGTAACTGGTCAATGTGCTTGACTGCTACGGGCGTGTCCATAACGCCCTTACCAGCTTCGATCTGACTAATCAGCCAGTCGTCACCGATTTCTTTTCTTAGGATATTGGCTGCGCCGTTCACGTCACTATTGAGCAGCGCACCACTTCCAGTCTTGTACAAACCTCGCTTGACGCGGCGACCACTGAATAGCGGCACAACCTTCCCCCCTTTCACGGCCTGATAATCAGGTATCGAGTCCAAGTCCAGACAGCTTGCCTTGGATGTGTAACTTTCCTCACGGATTACCACCTCAATACCATGACGCGCACCCTTGTAGTGAATCATATCTAACAGGCGGCGGTGGGGGATCGCACAGAACTTTTGGTTATTAACTCGGCCAATATTCATCGCCTGCTTCCAGCCGGCATTCAGCCCGATAACCACCTTACCCGTATCCGTGCGCAGGCACTCCTTAATCAGCCAATGACTAGCCTTGTGGAAGTAATCACTGATTTGGCTGTAGCGTCTGCGAGATTTGGCCTTGATATGGCCGTGTTTGCCGTTACGCGCCAACTGAGCCTTGAGTTTGTTGTACTTGGCGTTGATCGACTTGATTGCCTTGCCCTTGATCAGAACAGGAGCGTAGTCCTGCTGAGTCGAAACGATGGTTACAAGGTTGTTGATGCCAAGATCAATGCCAAATGCGTTATCAGGGTTCAGTTTAGTTGGAGGTTCTACCTTTTTACGGTAGACAAGCTCGATCACGAAGACTGTACCCAATGGCATAATCCTCACATCATTAACGATGGTTTCGCTGGCCTTACTGTTGTAAGGCTGGCTCTGGCAACAAGTGACCTTGAGTGGTTGAAAACCAAAGTCCTTACCGCCAGCCAAAAACAACCTGCCTTGCTCGATCTTATGGCCGTTGCGACCGACTACATAGGTTTTGGCCGCACGGGCGTAATTCGGCAGCTTAGGCCGTGATGTGTACTTTTGTGGGTGTTTCTCGTAATCCCTTTTCGCAGCGAGCCACCCCTTCCAGTTATCCCCTAGCACTTGCGTAGTGCGTTGCGCACCAGCAGACGGTAATAACTGGTAGATTTCCCGTTGAGTCTGCTTGAGCACTTTATCGGCTTGACTGGCCGAAATGGGCGCACCAGAAAAGAGTGCCTGACGCATCTGGTACAGCGCGGCATTATACACCCGACGAGCAGCGCCGCAGTAACGTTTGCACGCTGCATGGTTCACATGGCTGGGTTTAATGACAATGCGCTCAGCGCGTATTAGCTCCACTGGACGCCTCCTTTTTGTTTGGTATACTGCGACCATAAACTCATTTCAGGTTGGTGTCAATGGCTAAAACTATACTTAGGTCACACCCACACTGCGTTTTCAACATTAAGGCTCATTTAGTGTTAGTCGTGGCCTATCGACGTAAAGTCATCACTAAAGAGATCATGGATGACCTCGAAAAACACGTCCGTAGAGTGTGTGATCTGTCAGATGTAAACGTACTGGAGTTCTCTGGAGAGCCTGATCACATCCATATTTTGCTAGAACTGCACCCGAACATTATGCCCTCCAAGCTAGTGAACTCTATCAAGACAGTAAGCAGCCGTATGATCCGCAAGGATCATTGGGAACATATCAAGAAAATGCTATGGAAGGATCGCTTTTGGTCACGCAGTTACTGCTTGATTTCAGTTGGTGATGGTGCAAGTACCGAAGTGATTAAGCGATACATTCAAAATCAGGCAAAGCCGTCCTAGCGGACGGCTCGCTATCCATCCACCACCAAACGTCCAAAGCTGCGCAATGGCCGCTTGGAGGTGGAATTCCGCGAAAAAAGGTTAAAAATCAAAAAATAGAGCATGCGACTTAATTTGGCTTTTAAATAGGAATGAAAACACATATGAAACCGAAAATAAATACCGAGCGACTCTGGTCACGCATGATGCGCATGGCCGAGATTGGCGCTACAGAAAAAGGGGGCAGCAATCGTGTTGCACTCACTCATGAAGATAAACAAGGGCGTGATTTATTCGTGCAATGGTGTAAAGAACTCGGATGCGAAATTCAAATAGATAATATGGGCAATATCTTTGCCATTCGTCCAGGCCAAGATCCAAATTTGCCACCAATATCATGTGGCAGTCATTTGGACACACAACCCCGCGGCGGTAAATTTGATGGTGTTTATGGCGTATTGGCCGGGGTGGAGATTTTTGAATGTCTGAATGAAAACGATATTCAAACCCGTGCACCTTTGCAGATTTGTGTATGGACCAACGAAGAAGGGGCTCGCTTTCCGCCCCCCATGTTGTCTTCGGGGGTTTATGCTGGCAGCTACGATTTGGATTATGCCTATAACCGTGTGGATGCTGACGGGATCCGCCTAGAGGATGCTTTAAAGGGCATTGGCTATGACGGACCTATCGCCTGCGGCAGCAATAAAATGGGCGCCTTTTTAGAGGTGCACATTGAACAAGGGCCCATCCTAGAGGCCGAACAAAAGGTCATTGGTGTTGTCACCAAAGCCCAAGGGGCGCGCTGGTACCGCATCCATTTTAATGGCCAAGATGCCCACACAGGGACCACCCCAATGCCGGCACGTAAAGACTCTTTGCTAGCGGCATCACACGCTATCGTTGAAATTGAGAAAATAGCACTGCGTCATGGACCAGATGCCGTGGCTACTGTGGGGCGCATAGAAAATGCGCCCAACTCTCATAATACGATTGCTGGCAACACCACTGTGACCGTTGATATGCGTAACCCCAGCGAAGATGTGCTGGATCAAATGCAGGCCGAACTCCACAATGCAGCCCAGCAAGCAGCATCTGCCACACGCTGTGAGGTCGAGGTGGAAACTATCTCGAACACCCCTGCAGTACATTTTGACGAACGCTGTCTCGAGCTAATCGAGCAAAACACGCAAGAACTCGGACTGTCTTATAAAAAGATGATCTCTGGCGCTGGACACGATGCGTGCCATTTAGCCAAAGTCACGCCGACAGCCATGATATTCGTTCCTTGTGAAGATGGCATCAGTCACAACGAATCAGAATATGCAGCCCCCGAGGATTTAGCCAATGGTGCCCAAGTATTGCTAGGAGCATTAATAGATTTAGCGCACTAAGCACGCGTACAATGGCGGTATGAATGCTGACACATGCTCTCTCGATTTTCGTGCCCTAGATAGCGATGATATTCAAATCGCAGCAGCATTGTGTGCACAAGCAATGCTGCATAACCCTCTACACGTAAAAGTGTTTGGTGCACAGGATGAGCTGCGGTTGCGTCGATTGCAGCGCTTTTTCCCAGCGTTATTAAGCTACGTTTACAGAAAAGGGCAGCTCGAGGGGGCTTTTGATGGATCACGTTTAGTCGGGGTGATGGGTGTTTTGCCACCGCATCGTTGCACCCCTTCGATGCTGGACGGAATGCGGATGCTGCCCACCATGTTGTACGCCAATAGTATGGCAGGGTGGTGGCGTCTGGCGGTTTGGCTGGGCACATGGGCTAGACTGGATCCCACCGAAGGGCATTGGCATTTGGGGCCACTGGCCGTAGATGCCGACTATCGGCGCCGGGGGATTGGTAGTCGTCTATTTACCCAGGCATTAAACGACCCATCTGATTATCCTTTTTATTTAGAAACCGATTTGCTGCGCAATGTGCAGCTATACGAGCGCTATGGATTTCAGGTAACGGCGACCCCGACGATTTTAAAAACACCCTGTTGGATCATGAGAAAGAATTAAAAATCCATATTGGCGCCAAACATAAAGCGATTGTCTTGGATGCCATCGTCGACGGGGCTTTGCTGGGTAGCCCCACCAAAATAAATAGACATAGCTCGCACGCTATTGAGCCTGTATAAGACATCAGCTCGGTAGTCTATGGTGCTTTTGGGGCCCACTGTGCCGTAGTGTTCATAGCCCATACCAACGGCAATACTCCATTTGGTATTTAACGGGTGCACATAATCCAAATTGTACTGATTATGATTTTTATTGACGCCGGTGCGTAAACCGTGCGAGACCTCGAGGCTCAAATTCCTATAACTGAGGTTAGCAAATACCTTATTTCTATTTAAGCGCCCTTCGTTGGGGTAAAGGCTATGGTTGTAGCCAACCTTGAGGCCTGTGTGGGCCCCTAGGCTACGGCTGTAGCCCGCTATGGTGTCGACTTGCATAGCTGCACGACCATATTGTCCGATGGTGAAATCGTTGCCAACATAAAAGCCCTGCGAGGTTTTGTACCGCCAGTCACCGCTGGTGGCGCTATCTAAATTAATATTTTGGCTGTCAGTATGAGGCGTGCTCTGTTCTTTGTATGGGGGTGGCGCGCTGAGATCGTAATCAGGGTAGTAATCAGAATCTGCCCATACGGGCGTATAAATCCCCATGATGCTAAACGCAAAAATAGCTGCTAACGCCAGATGCGTATAGCGGAATAGATCGCGATTGGATAGCCATGGAAATAAATAAAACATAAGCGCTATGCCATGTGGGCGAGCAATTTTTTAACTGTTTGCCTGCGTGCTATCGGCCTTGAGCTTATTATCTAGTGTATTACGTACGCCATGGGAAATGAACTGTAATTAATGTTTTCCAAAGCAAAAAGGTTCCTCAACTAGAAGTCAGGGCGGCGTCATTCACCTATAATTGGGTTTTGTATGAGGTCTTTAGGAGCGTTCAAATATGTCCCATAATCAAACCATCAACCGCCAAGTAGTATTAGTCAGTCGCCCGCATGGTGCCCCTACCTTAGATAATTTCGAGCTGCGTGAAACAGCCATTCCAGAACCTCAAGCGGGGCAGGTGTTACTGCGTACTGAGTACCTATCGCTTGACCCCTATATGCGTGGCCGCATGAGCGATGCTCCTTCTTATGCCCCTTTTGTGGCTTTGGGTGAAACCATGGTAGGGGGGACGGTGTCACGTGTTGTAACGTCTAAACATGAAGAGTACGCTGTGGGGGATATTGTGGTGGCTAAGGCGGGCTGGCAAGACTACGCCTTATCAGATGGCAGTGACCTGGTTAAATTAGATGCATCAATGAGCCAGCCTTCAATGGCATTGGGTGTGTTGGGCATGCCGGGCTTTACTGCTTATATGGGCTTACTAGATATTGGCCAACCTAAACCGGGAGAAACCGTTGTGGTCGCGGCTGCCAGCGGGGCGGTTGGCTCGATTGTAGGTCAAATCGCCAAAATTAAAGGTTGCCGTGTTGTCGGTATTGCCGGGGGGCCAGAAAAGTGCGCTTATGTGGTCAACGAATTAGGTTTTGATGTTTGCATCGATCGTCACAGTCCTGACTTTTCTAATGAGTTGGCCAAGGCCTGTGCAGAGGGTATTGATGTGTATTTTGAAAGCGTGGGGGGCCCGGTTTTTGATGCGGTATTACCCTTGCTAAACGTAGGGGCACGCGTACCCGTATGCGGAACTATTGCAAGTTATAATGATACCGAACTGCCCAAGGGGCCGGATCGCGTGAATTTAGTCATGCGTCACATTCTTGTCAAACGGCTGACCATGAAAGGGTTTATTATTTTTGATTATGCCCCACATTTCGACGATTTTTTCCAGCAAATGAGCACGTGGTTAAAAGAAGGCAAAATACGTTTTAAAGAAGATATGGTAGAGGGGTTGGAAAATGCGCCCCAAGCCTTTATCGGTCTGCTCGAGGGGAAAAGCTTTGGCAAGCTGGTGGTGCGCGTTTCCTAAGTGTGCTGTTTTTGAGTTACCCAAAGCAAAAAGCCCTGTCAGCAGAAACTGACAGGGCTTTAAAAATCTGGTTGCGGGGGCCGGATTTGAACCAACGACCTTCGGGTTATGAGCCCGCGGACTTAGCCACATACCTTAATGTACATTAATCGATCCTCTTTGAAAATCAATGGGTTAGGTCAAGTTTGGGGTTTTTGCCCTTTTTTATTTGGACTAAATACCGCAACTTATAAAATGGCGCTGGCCCAGATTTTGTTGCAAAGCGCTTTGGCTGGTAAGACCGAATTAGATTGGCAAGAGCTCTCACAAAATTATTTTAATATTTATTTGTCACGTCTGACTG
>DATGTW010000040.1:0-4022 GCA_035301625.1 Paenalcaligenes sp. | reverse complement strand
AAACAGAACTGTTGCAAAAGTCATGACTGGGTCCCTGCTTTAACGATACGGAGCATCGATAGCGCGACGCTCGGCAATTTCTTCTTCGTAACGATCGCCAATAGCAAGCAACATATCTTTGGTGTAGTAGAGATCCCCGCGTTTTTCACCGTGGTATTCATGAATATGTGTTTCCACGATGGAATCTACTGGACAGCTCTCTTCGCAAAAGCCACAAAAGATACATTTTGCCAAATCGATATCGTAGCGCTTGGTACGGCGAGTGCCGTCTTCGCGCTCGTGCGATTCGATGGTAATTGCCAAGGCCGGACAAACTGCCTCACAAAGTTTACAGGCGATACAGCGCTCTTCTCCATTGGGATAACGGCGCAAAGCGTGCAAACCACGGAACCGTGGCGAGGCAGGCGTCTTTTCCACAGGGTAATACAGCGTGACTTTTCTGCGGAAAAAATAACGACCCGTCAGGCGCATGCCTTTAAACATCTCTGACAGCAGCAAGCTGCCGAAAAAATCTTTAATTGCTTCCATATTTGCCCCCGTGCCCTATTGCCAAATGTTCCAGGGCGTTTGCATCCAAATCGCCACTATCACTAGCCAAATGCCGGTCAGCGGAATGAACACCTTCCACCCCAGACGCATAATTTGGTCATAACGATAACGCGGGAATGTCGCACGGAACCAGATGAACATTGATACCACGACAAAGGTCTTTAACCCCAGCCACAACCAGCCAGGCACCCATGTAAATGGTGCGAAATCAAAAGGCGGCAACCAGCCACCTAAAAACATAATGGACGCCAATGCAGACAAGAAAATCATGTTGGCGTATTCGCCCAGGAAAAACAGGGCAAAACCCATCCCGGAATACTCAACCATTGGCCCAGCCACAATTTCGGTCTCGCCCTCGACCACGTCAAAAGGGTGACGGCTGGTTTCAGCCACGGCCGAAATGACGTAAATGACAAACAAGGGCAATAAAGGGAGCCAATTCCAGGACAAAATGTTGATGCCTTGGCTGGCGAACATCCCTTTGGTCTGACCCAACACGATGCCAGTCATATTAAGTGTGCCGGAAACCAGCAGCACTGTAACCAAAACAAAACCAATGGCCAGCTCATAGGACAGCACCTGCGCAGCAGCACGTAACCCCCCTAGCAGCGCATATTTCGAGTTCGATGCCCAACCGGCCACGACTACCCCATACACCCCCAAAGAGGTAATGGCCAAAATATACAGCAGCCCCGCATTGACATCAGCCAGCACTAGCTCGGGCCCAAAAGGGATCACCGCCCATGCAGCCAAAGCTGGCATCAGAGTCACAATCGGTGCCAATACAAAAAGCACACGGTTGGCTCTGCTGGGGATGATGATTTCCTTGGTGAGCAACTTGAGTACGTCTGCAAAAGGTTGTAATAACCCTCTGAAGCCCACCCGGTTGGGCCCCCGCCGTACGTGCATAAAGGCGATCATCTTGCGCTCCCAATAAGTCAGGTACGCTACTAAAATAATCACCGGCAAGGCGATACAGAGGATTTTGATGACGGTCCAAATCACATACCAAATTGTCGGACCGAGCAAACCCTCGCCAAAACCATGAATTGCAGCTAGCAAGTCCATTTTACACACGCTCCACAGTCAGTTTGCCGAAAGCACTACCCAAGGCTGCGGTCGCATCAAAAGCAGTGGCCACGCGCACACAGCCCAATGCGACACTATTATCGCATTCCACACGTAACTGTGCTTCGCCCTGTGCAGAACGCACGCGCACGATATCCCCCTCGACCAGGCTTAACTCATCGAGCGTTTCCTTGTGGATACGGGCGGTCGGAGCCGCACTGCTGGGGGTCGCCTGTAATGGCTGCGAACGACGTGCTAACGCATCACTACGATAGATGGGGACCTCGGTCACGCGCTCTAATCCATCTTGAGCATCGACCAAAGCAGGTTGCGCCTGGATGCGGTTCGATAATTGGGCATTAACCCCACCACCAATCACGGCATCGCGCACGGCCTCGGAACTTTCCTCATCAAAACCTTCACATTCGAACAAATTACCCAATACGCGCAGGACCTTCCAGGCCGGACGCGAATCGCCCACCGGCGCCGCGACCCCACGGAAACTTTGGACCCGTCCTTCGGCATTGATAAAGGTACCCGAGGTCTCGGTAAAGGGTGCTACAGGTAGCATCACATCTGCCCACTCGGCCGCTGCCGAGAAATAACTGGTCATGGCGACAGACAAGGCGGCATTCTTAAGCACCTCGACACTGCGTGCGCCAGCGTCAGTATCCAATTGGGGCTCGACATGCAAGACAAAATAGGCTTGCAGAGGATCAGTAAACATTTGCTCGACGGTCTTTCCACCCTGACTGGGGGTCGCCTTGGCAATATAGCCACCCACTGTATTCGCGCCGGGGGTTAAAAAGCCCAGATTGGCCTGTGCCAAATCTGCCGCAGTCTGTGCATTGGATAAAATCACGCTGGCCTGATCAGAAGACAACGCCATATTACCGATGAGAATGGCTGTTTGCTCGCCCGAGGCCAAACTATCAGCAATCTTTTCTGCCCGCTCATCGGGGGTAACATCACTAAAAGAGAGAGGGACATCCTGACCGTTTTTGCGTGCCAAGGCCACAACGACTTGTGCTAATGCATTGGCAATTTGGCTAGGCGCTACGGTCATGCGCGTATGCACCTGCTGGAATAGCGGGTCATCGGCAGCTGAATCAATAAAGCTGACCTGAGTGCCTTTTTTCACTGCCTGACGCAAGCGCTGTGCCATTAATGGATGATCCTTGCGCAGGAAAGAACCCACGACCAATACGCGGTCCAAATTATTGAGTTCGGCAATAGGCATCCCCAACCAAGGAATCCCGGTGAGCACCTGGTCCAAACGAGGGTCAGACTGACGCAAACGGAAATCCACGTTTTCAGAGCCCAACGAACGAGTCAAACGCCCCAACAATGAAAGCTCTTCGAGGGTACTGTAGGGGGCTGCAACGGCACCTAACTGCTGCGGACCAAACTTTTCACGAACCGCATTTACTGCATTGACCACATGCTGCAAAGCCTCATTCCAAGAAGCCTCACGCCAACTGCCGTCATTTTCGCGAATCATTGGCTGCTCAAGGCGGTCATCACTGTATAAACCCTCGTAAGAAAAACGATCACGGTCGCTAATCCAGCACTCGTTGACCTCTTCGTTTTCAAAGGGGACAATGCGCAGCACCTGATCACGAAACGCCTGCACGACCAAATTAGCACCCAAGCTATCGTGCGGACTAATGCTAAAGCGACGACTGAGTTCCCAAGTGCGGGCCTTCATCTGGAAGGGCTTGGACAACAACGCACCCACTGGGCACACATCAATCATATTGCCGGACAATTCGGATTCGACCGCACGCCCGACAAAGGTGGTGATTTCCGAGTGTTCACCGCGCTGAACCATCCCTACCTCTTGGATGCCACCGATTTCCTCGCCCACGCGAATACAACGCGTACAGTGAATACAACGCTGCATGGCCTCGGTGGAAATCAGTGAGCCCATGGATTTGGCATGGACTACGCGCTTGGCCTCTTTGTAACGGGATTCAGATGCCCCATATCCCACGGCCAAGTCTTGCAATTGACACTCACCCCCCTGGTCACAAACGGGGCAATCCAGCGGGTGATTAATGAGCAGAAACTCCATCACGTCTTTTTGCGCGGCAACCGCCTTTTCAGAGCGCGTATAGACGACCATGCCATTCGTCACGGGCGTGGCACAGGCAGGTAAGGGCTTGGGGGCCTTTTCCACCTCGACCAAACACATGCGACAGTTGGCAGCAATACTGAGTTTCTTGTGATAACAAAAGTGCGGCACATAAACACCCACGTCTTGTGCAGCCTGGATGACCATGCTGCCCTCGGGTGCTTCCACTTTGATGCCGTCAATGGTGAGTTCTACCATGTAATCGTCCTGAGCCTACAAATATTGGGGCACCACACACTGCTTGTGCTCGATGTGGTGTGCGAACTCGTCG
>DATGTW010000039.1:0-7838 GCA_035301625.1 Paenalcaligenes sp. | reverse complement strand
TTTTGTAGCTTTAGGTTTTTATACTTATACGTTTTTTCTCATCTTTCATTTTTGGGCACGGCCCTGGGGAATACACAGTGCAGTCCAACCATCAATCAGACGAAACAACACCATTGTTTAATCAACTTAGTTCACTTTCATCCACATCTTCTTCTGCACAGCTAACAGATAACGAATCAGGTCATATCGTGCGTATCGAGGCACATGCCCCAGGAGTCTATCGGCTCCGTCTTGGTTTGCCGGAGCACATCGAACCCGAACGTGTCACTGCGCGTATGCAAGAGCTCCAAGAGAGCTTACTTGCGCGTATTGATGCGGTTGGCGAACTGCACAGTGCGGCTGCAGATTCTGAATCTTGGCGTTTTGAACAAGGCGAGTTAGCTTTGGTGGTCGAGACCAATCCTTTTCGGTTTGTTTTGATGCGCAATGACGAGCCCTTGGTTGCAAGTGCCAATGGCGGCATCAGCAATGATGATGAAAACAATGTTTGGTCTGTCCGTTTGGGCTTGCGCGATGAGGAGTTAGTGTTTGGGTTGGGTGAAACGACCGGCTCACTTGAACGTCGGGGTGCCCAATTAAAATCCAGCAATCCGGATGACCGCAATATTCCATTTTTATGGAGTACTCAGGGCTGGGGCATCTACCTGAATACCTTTGAAACCATAGAGCACGATGTCGCCGCAACCACCGATGACGTCTACGAAGCACGGGTACAGGGTAAATATCTGGATCTCTTTTTCTTTACCGGCCAGCCCACAGACATATTAAACCAGTACACAGCACTAACCGGGCGTCCAGGGCAGCCTGGCCTATGGCCCATGGGCGTGTGGTTGCACCTGAGCCCAGAACACAGTATCGAGGACGCCTTTACCTTGGTTGAGAAACTCAGGGAAAAAGAGTTAGGTATTGATGTGGTGCATATGCCAGCTCCTCTAGTTTATGGGTTTAGTCCTGAGCGAGCCCAATTCGAATGGGATGAACAGCGTTTGGCTGATGTACGCGGTATTTTGCAACGCGCTGAACAAGCCGAATTCAAATTGGTTGCGCCGACTTTTCCGGCCGTGCTCGAAGATACTCCTTTATTCGAAGAATGGGATGACCGTGGCTGGTTGCTGATCGATGATGATTTAGGCTATAGCCATTCTTTTAAGGGCAACGCACTGACTGGTGGCAAAGACTACGGTTTGCTGGATTTGACCTATAAGGACGCTTATCGCATTTGGGTTGAGCGCCAACGCCAAACCTATGACGAAGGGCTGGGTGCACCGGTTGATTTTAGTGAGTTTGAAATCCCTGACAATATTGTTTCGCGTGGTGGGCAGTCAGGCGAACAGCTACGCACGCTTTACCCCATGTTGATGCGCCGTGCTTTATTTGACGCTTATGCAGGTCATAAGACCCCCCAAGAGGGGATGCTGCCAGGCAATAGCCTCTTTCCTTCGGTCCAGCGCTATTCGTGGCAACTGGGCCCAGAGGTAACCAACGATTGGGACGGTATGCGTCTGAGCCTGACAGCCGCCTTGTCGACGGGTAATTCCGGTATTGGGGCACAAACACACTTTTTGGGTTCATCCACGGCCGGACTCGACAAGATGACCCCAGAGCTCTATGTGCGCTGGTTGTCTATGCTGGTTTTTTCTGCCAACTTTCATCTGCATGCTGTGCCCGGCCTCATGCCCACTGATTTCGACGAGGAAACACAAGCGCACATTGCGCACTGGTTCCGCTGGCGTTATCGTTTGGTGCCTTATGTATTGGGCATTATCGAGGAGTCCGTTCGTTCGGGGCTGCCTGTTCAGCGCGCTTTGTCTCTAGAGTTCCCTGATGACCCTGAGGTACTCAATTGGGGTCATCAATACATGCTGGGTTCCGCCCTGTTGGTTGCTCCGTTTATGCAACCAGGGGACGAGATCGAGGTTTACCTGCCCAAGGGCACAGCTTGGTGGGACTTGAGTACGGGTTGGCGCTACGAAGGGGGGACCCGCTGGAAAGTACAGGCAGGGCTCGACAAGCTTCCCGTATTTGGCCGTGAAGGGCATATGCTTTGCTTAGGGCCGTCTGCATTAAATACCAGTGCATTTAACTCAGCACGGCTTCTCGAAGAGGTATGGATGTTTGGCATGCCCGAACAAAGCCCCGAGGTGATGCGCAACAAAATTCGTGTCATGCAAATGCAGGGCTCTAGCTACATCAAAGGTCTCGAGGGGTTAAAAATCCTCCCATCCGAGGGGCTCGAGGTCAAAAGACGCGGTGCCGAGGTACGCATCTCGCGCGAGCGTTAGTTAGGGCAGGCAGCTCAAAACCGGTAGCCGGGAACTCAGCCTATCCAAGGGGGCAAAACACGATGGTTTGTGTTGTTTTTGATACGTTGTTTGTTTTGCCCACTCCAAATAGTTGACACGCTATCGGGATTAATGCATAATTATTTTTTTCGGTTCGGGCCGTTAGCTCAGGTGGTAGAGCAGCGGACTTTTAATCCGTTAGTCGCGCGTTCGAGTCGCGCACGGCCCACCAAAAATTAGTTAAAAGAGGCTGCCGCTGTGCAGCCTTTTTTATTGCCTAAAACCTGTGGTTTGATAAAAAACACTTTCATAGGATTTGGCGTTGATAGAAATAAAAAATGTATCCAAGCAATACCATCACCAAGGGCGAGTGATCGAGGCCCTTAAAGACGTAGACCTGTCTGTTAAAGAGGGTGAGGTTTTTGGCATTATTGGACGTTCGGGTGCTGGCAAAAGCACTCTGATCCGGCTGATCAATCAACTTGAACGTCCAACGACAGGCGAGGTCTGGTTAGAGAACGAGTGCTTTACCCAGATGAGCGAGGGGCAGTTACGCCGCCGACGTCAAAAGATTGGCATGGTTTTTCAGCATTTTAATTTGCTCCATGCACGTACAGTGCGTGACAATGTGCGTTTTCCGCTGCGGTTGGCGGGTTTAGGGCGCCGCGCTCAAAATAGACGCGCTGCCGAGGTCCTCGAATGGGTCGGGCTTAGTCAACAAATTGATCAATATCCCCGACAGCTCTCTGGTGGTCAGCAACAACGCGTCGGGATTGCTCGCGCTTTGGCCAATGAGCCCAAAATCTTGCTGTGTGACGAAGCCACATCAGCTCTAGATCCAGAAACTACCCAGTCTATTTTGCGCCTGCTGCTCGAGGTGAATAAAGAGTTGGGAATCACTATCGTTTTAATTACTCACAGCATGGATGTTATTCGTCAGGTATGCGATCGGGTCGCTGTGATAGAACGAGGAACAATCGTCGAGTCGGGCACAGTCGTCGATGTGTTTTTGCGCCCTCAGCATGTGGTGACTCAATCATTATTGTCGGAAAGCGGGATGGATACTGATGGTTGGAAGCAGTTAGCGAATCAGGTCAGTGGCAAGCTCTTGCGTCTGAGTTATTCAGGTGACCGTACTACGCAGCCTGTACTCACACAATTAAGTCGAGAGCTCAATTTAGATATCAGCATTTTGCACGGAGCTGTCGGCCAATTAAAGCAGACTCCGTATGGCCAAATAGTGATAGAGGTGCAGGGTACAGATGTATCTTTGGATGCAATCAAGCGCCAGCTCTCCGAGCAAGAGATAGATGTAGAGGTATTGCGATCATGAATTGGGTGGATATGGACTGGCCACTGATTGCAGAGGCCACTGTGGATACCCTGCTAATGACGGGGTTTTCTTTATTATTTACAGTGCTGATTGGTTTGCCTTTAGGGGTGGCACTTTTTTTGACCGGGCCCAAGCAGTTTTTTGCTAATCGCGTGGTCTATCAGAGCTTGTCCTTTGTGGTCAACGTACTGCGTTCGGTGCCTTTTTTGATTTTGCTGATCGTGATGATTCCGTTAACGCGTGTGCTGGCCGGTACTTCTTTGGGTGTGCAAGGTTCCATCCCACCGCTGGTGGCCAGTGCAGCGCCGTTTTTTGGGCGCTTGGTTGAAAATGTGCTAAAGGAATTAAACCCTGGGGTCTCTGAAGCCAGCCGCGCAATGGGGGCCAACTCTTGGCAGACTGTCTTTTTAGCTTTGCTGCCAGAGGCTTTTACGGGGATTGTTGCAGCCGTTTTGGTGACGGCAATTACATTGGTAGGCTATTCAGCTATGTCTGGGGTGATTGGTGGCGGTGGCTTGGGCGACCTGGCCTTGCGATTTGGTTATCAGCGCTACCAGACTGATGTCATGATTGTGACAGTGCTGATCCTGATTATTCTAGTACAACTCATACAAATGTTTGGTGATTATCTTATCGCTGTATTGCAGAGGAAAACCCATTAAACTATTACCAAACTGCTAAGGAGAAAAATATGTTTAAACATTGGTTGCCTGGTTTGGGCGTGGCTTTATCTGTATTTGCTGTTGGGACCGCGCAGGCAGAAAAACTGAGTATTGCTGCGACCCCTGTCCCGCATGCCGAGCTTTTGGAATTTATTCAAGATGACCTCAAAGACAAAGGCATTGAGCTCGATATCAAGGTCTTTACTGACTACGTACAGCCTAACCAACAAGTGGCCGAGGGGCAGATTGATGCCAACTTTTTTCAGCACAAGCCTTATTTGGATAGCTTTAATAAAGAGCACGGAACCGATTTGATTTCCATTGGTGTGGTGCATGTAGAGCCTTTTGGTGCTTATTCTCAAAAGATTGACGCAGTTGCAGATCTCAAAGAGGGTGCGTTGATTGCTATCCCCAATGATCCCAGTAATGGCGCACGTGCTTTATTGCTTCTCCAAGAAGAGGGGCTGATCGAGCTCAAAGATCCCTCTAACGTTTTGGCAACTTCACGTGATATCAGCAGCAATCCTAAAAAACTCAAATTCAAAGAGCTAGAAGCCGCAGCGTTGCCTCGTATACTGCCTGATGTAGATATGGCCCTTATTAATACTAATTATGCTTTAGAGGCGGGTTTAAACCCCTTGGATGATGCTCTGTTTATTGAGGGGGTAGAGTCACCTTATGCTAATTTGGTCGCCGTACCTGTCGATAAGAAAGATGACCCACGTTTTGCCGATTTGCTAGAGTCACTACAATCCCCAGAAGTGAGTCAGTACATCACTGAAAAATATGAGGGTGCTATCGTTCCTGCGTTTTAATTGCAGTCCGCCAGGTTTTGATATTTGCTTGGGTTGTTAAGTATGACTCTCAAGCTTGGCACACGAGGATCAAAAAGCCGCGCATGATAGCGCGGCTTTTTGATCTATAAACGAAAGTGGTCGCTTAGCGAACGTTAAGAATGCGTGTAGCGACTACTTTGTCGGAGTCTTCGGGTTTAACTTGTACTGTAACCTGTTGAGGCGTAAAACCTGAGGGTAATTCGCTAGCTCCATCCGCATGCAAGTAATAACCCAGAATTATGGGGATGGGATCCAAATCAATATGACCGGTGCGCCCATTGGTATAACGGCCCATGACATTGAAATGCACAGCCCCAGTGAATTCGTCGTCATCAGGGTCGTCTTGCATGAGCAAGAGCTCGTAGTTGAGTTCTTGTGTATCGCCTAAGTGACGAAACTGAGCGGCACGGATCCCGGGCGAGGTTCCTCTGGGGTCTTCGGGTGCATTACGCGCAAAGAAAGCGATATCTTTTTCTAATTGATTGACGATGGTGTCATGTTGCTCTATTTGGCCGGTTTGCTCTTCGAGTTGTTCTTGGGTTTGACTCAATTCGCGTTGGGCTTGTCCCAGTTCGGTTTTGAGGCGCTGTACCTCTGAGGTGGCAGCATTAAGGTCAAAGTGCAATCGTTCTGATTCTTCTACAGTGAGTCGGGCGGGGCCATAGCTTTCCTGGACGAACAGCACCCCACCAACCCCGATAACTATCCCTACAATCATGAGCATTAGCCAGCGCGGGATGCGGCGTTTGCGACGGGAATATCCATAGGCAGAGGGTCTGAATGCGGGTTTTCTGGATCTCAACATAAGCAGTAGGGGGTGAATTTAAATCGGGTTAAATGGGGTGTTCAAGTTGAATTAAATAATAACCTCTCAGGGATTTTGCGCCAAGTAAGTTTCGAGCGCATGCAGGCGCTCGTGCGTCCCGACGTCAAACCAAGGGGCATGTAAATGTTCAGCGGTGACTTTGCGTTGCTGCATGGCTTGGTGCAAAGGCACCCGCAATGGCGTGGGTTGATCCGTGCTGCATTGGCTAAAGAGCCGTGGGTGCACTACGGCTAAACCGCTGTAAGTATAAGTAGAGGGGCTCTCATCAGATGGTGCGATGTTTGATTGATTCGGCTGTATATAAGGTTTGGGATCAAAATACATATCGCCCTGTGGATGATGAGGGGGGTTATCAACCAACAGCAGATGGGCCAAACGTTGGTTGCCATCAAGCACTTGGCTGGCATGTACCAGTGCTTTAACGGGCCATGGGCACCAAATATCGCTACTGACCAGCAGAAAAGGGCTGGGTTGTAGTAACGGCAGTGCCCGCTTGACACCTGTGGCGGTCTCTAAGGGGTATGGTTCAGGGGCATATTGAATGTTTACCCCCCACTGGCTGCCGTTTTGCAGGGTGGCGACGATTTGTTCTCCAAGCCATGAATGGTTGATTACTATGTTTTTAATTCCAGCAACTGCCAAACGCTCGATATGCCACACGATCAGGGGCTTGCCCCCGGCGATGATCAGCGGTTTGGGAGTATGTTTGGTCAAGGGCCGCAGGCGTTTGCCATAGCCAGCAGCGAGAATCATGGCTTGTTTCATTTTTTAGATGAACCTCTAAAAAGTCAGGCCCAGTACAGTTTGTTTGTTTTCTATTCTATCCAGTAGTGAGCGTAACGGGTTAAAAAACTCGTAACGTTGGATGACTTGACGTAAATATTTGAGGACTCGAGGTAGATGGTCTAAATAATGATGTTTTTGATCACGTTGTGACAGGCGACAAAACACCCCCAAGATACGCAAGTTGCGTTGTATGCTCATCCATTCGTAGGCACGGTGAAAGTCTCCAAAACTGTCCAATACGGGCAGTTGCGCAGCACGTGCCTTTTCCCAATAACGTACCGCCCAGTCAATTTGTTGCTCTTCATCCCAGCTGTAACGTGCATCCATAATTAACGAAGCGATGTCATAGGTGATAGGGCCGCGGACCGCATCTTGGAAATCGATGAGGCCGGGTTGCAATGTCTCGTCTGTTGGCATCATCAAGTTAGGCGAATGAAAGTCCCGATGCACGTAAACTTGGGGGAAACTGGCATTGTCCTGAACCAAGGCAGAAAAACAAATATCCAGTTTTTGCTTTTCTTCTGCACTGAGTGTGATCTTGCAGTGCATCTCGACAAAGTAGGTGTAAAATAGCTGCAGCTCATCGCGCATGCGCTCGGCCGTGTATTCAGGGAGCCCGTGGGTGTCGGTATGTTGCATTCTTACCAATTCATCAAGCACGATACGGTACATGCTTTGGGTGGCTATCGGGTCTAGCCCATCCATCAAGGCGTGAAAAAGATTTTGATGCCCCAAGTCCGACAGTACTAAAAACCCTACGTCCAAGTCAGCATCCAGGATTTGTGGTACCTTTAAGCCTACTTTTGCCAGACGCTCTTGATTGTCGACAAAGGCGGCATTGTTTTCTTGCCGTGGGGGTGCATCCATGACAATGACGCTTTGTGCTGCGTTGTCTTGGACGGTGGCGCGGTAATAGCTGCGAAAACTGGCATCGGTAGATGCTGTTTGCAGGGATTGCGTATTGATGGCCAAGCGACGTTCGGGCTGTTGCAACCAATGAAGCAATTGGTTAAAACGTGGGTTTGTATCTTTCATAACAGTTTCTTTGTTATTTCCATCATAAAAAAATTGTGCCTTTGACACCGAAAAAAAACACCTCGGTTTTGCTGCGAG
>DATGTW010000038.1:0-27439 GCA_035301625.1 Paenalcaligenes sp. | reverse complement strand
CCGACCTGCTCTAAATCGGCTAATGAGGCAATCTTACTGGTGGCATGCGCCTGCAAAGCCAGAGGCAGGTGCTCAACAGCAATTCCGTGTCCATCATCGCTCACGGCAATGCGGCGAATACCCCCTCCGTCAAGGCGGATATCTATTTGAGTGGCTTGAGCATCAATGCTATTTTCTACCAGTTCTTTGAGTACCGAAGCAGGACGCTCGATGACTTCACCGGCAGCGATTTGATTGACTAAAGTAGGATTTAAAGGCTGGATGGGTCGGTAGGCAGACATAGCGGTTAAAATACAGTATTCTTTACGGTTTGCAGCGAATAGCTGGGCAAGTCATTAAAACATAAATCAGATCATTTATTTTTGAAAGGCGGTTGCCTGATGCCTGAAATACTTACCATGTTATTACAAATAGACCAGTATCTGGGTCTATGGGTAGAGCAGTACGGGGCTTGGATTTATCTTATATTGTTTTGCATTATTTTTAGTGAAACAGGACTTGTGATTTTTCCTTTTTTGCCTGGTGATTCTTTATTATTTATTGCGGGTGCCTTTGGTGCTGCCGGCTCACTTGATCCGGTATTATTGAGCATTTTATTGGTGTTGGCAGCCATTTTGGGCAACACCGTCAATTATCATATTGGTCGATATATCGGCCCGCGCGTATTTACCGAGGAGTCCCGTTTTTTAGATCGCAAGGCTCTAATAAAAACCCATGCCTTTTATGAAAAGCATGGCGGCAAAACGTTAGTTGCCTCGCGGTTTTTGCCCCTGTTTCGCACATTCGCCCCCTTTGTGGCCGGAGTAGGCCAAATGCATCGTGGGTGGTTTCAGTTTTACAACATCGCGGGGGCGTGTATTTGGATTTTTGGTCTAATTAGTTTGGGTTATTTCTTTGGCCATATCCCCATCATTCGCGACCATCTGAATACGATTGTATTGGTTGGGATTGGCGCGGCAGCAGTACCCGTTTTGCTTGGGGTACTGTGGCGCTTGGGACGTCATTTAGTCGCTCGCTATTATCGGTCTTGAGCCAATACCCATCAGTGGCTACTAACTGCGTTGTGCCAGTGCGGCCCCTGATTTGAAATAGTCTTGAATCCCCGAGAGGATGGCCTGAGCCAACTTTTCTTGGTGGCTACTGCTACGCAGTAAGCGCTCTTCCTCGGGGTTACTGATAAAAGCAGTCTCAATCAGGATAGACGGGATATCTGGGGTGCGTAATACCGCAAAATTAGCCCGTTCCACTTGGCTTTTGTGCAGGCGGTTGATTTGACCGATATTGCCCAGTATCTGCGATCCGACTTTTAACGAGTCATTGATTTGGGCAGCGGTGGATAGGTCTAACAGCACCTGCGCGACTTGCTTATCGTGGGACTTAACATTAAGCCCCCCCACCATATCAGCCTCATTTTCTTTGTTGGCAAGCCAACGAGCGGCCGTGCTACTGGCCCCATTTTGAGATAGCGCATAGACTGATGAGCCCCGCGCAGTGGGTTTAATCCAGGCATCAGCATGAATAGATACGAATAAATCAGCCTGTACACGACGTGCTTTTTGCACGCGTACATGCAAGGGCACGAAAAAATCCCCATCTCGAGTTAAATAGGCACGCATATTGGGTTGCGCATCAATATGCTTTTGTAATCGGCGTGCAATTTGCAATACAACATCTTTTTCACGCGTGCCATTGGGACCGGTTGCCCCCGGATCCTCGCCGCCGTGGCCAGGATCTATGGCAATCAGTATTGGGCGCTGACTAGGAGCGCTTTTAACCGGAGGAGGGGGGCTTTTTTTAGCCGTACTCGGTGATTTCGAAGTGGGTGGCGCTTTTTGACCTTCTACCTTGGGCACTGAGGTACTGGGCGATTCGTTCATCGCCAGTTCTTCGAGAACAGCCGCCAATGGATCATCGTCATCAAACTGCTGTTGCAGAGCCAAAATCGGGTCTTGGGCAACCAGTGGATAAAGGTCAATTACAAAACGATATTTGTAGTCTCCGACTGGTTTGAGCGTAAAAACCTGTGGTGCAATGGGCTGTTTGAGGTCTAGCACCAAGCGTACGACATCGGGTGTGTTTTGGCCTACGCGCACCTCTTTGATGTAGGGATCATTGGCTTGCACCATGCCATTAAGCTGTTTGAGCGTGTCATTGAGCTTGACCCCGTGTAGGTCAACGACCAGACGATCAGGGTCGTCCAATGTGAAATGCTCGGTTTTAAGCTCGGCGCCTAACTCTAGCGTCACCCGTGTGTACTCATCAGCAGGCCAAGTACGTACGGCCACAACCTGAGAGGCATGTGCCAAACGAGGAATAACCGGGAATACAAGCAGGGTGGTGGCCGCGGCAACAAAGCCCCGTCGCTGAGGCATGCGCGGAGGCTGTGAGTAGTTCGTATTTTGTTTTTTGGCCATGGTGATCCCTTTGGTTAGCGTGTCAGAGGGGCAATATCGGTGCGTGGTTTAAAGACAACGACTCAAGCTGACTGCATTAGCAAACGACCCTGCACAAGAAGTAACTCATGCTGGTCGAGGTGTTTTTCAGTGCTCTAGGACTGCTAAGTTCCTTTGATATCAATATGATAGCTCAAATATCTAGAAACATTATAGCTCGTTCGGTGCCCTAGGGGAATGGAGTACGGTTAATAAACGCTAACTTTGTTTTTCGGCATTAGGGTTAATAGCAATAGTGTCGAGACTAGGGAGTGCTCAGCGCTTTTACCCAGCGGTGTGCTTTTTCAGTGTGGGGGTGTAGGCTCAGACTGCGGCCAGGTTCTTGATAGTGCAGGTGCAATTCCAAGTCAGGGTCGGGGAGTAAACCTTTGGCTTTTTCCGGCCATTCGATGAGTACGATAGCATTGGGTTCGGTCAATAGCTCTCTAAAGCCGGCATCAATCCATTCACGAGGGTCATCAAAACGATAAAAGTCCAGGTGATAAGCATTTTGCTCGGATAGGGCATAGCTTTCGGCCAAAGCATAGCTGGGGCTTTTGATGCGACCACTCACCCCAAGAGTGCGCAGCAATGCACGCACAAACGAGGTTTTTCCGGCCCCTAAATCGCCGTGTAAGTACAACCTGCCGCCGCTATGAGGGGGATGGGCTAAAAAAGGAGCCAACTGCTGGGCAAATGCTGCGGTGGCGGCCTCATCCTGAAGATAAAAGGTGTAGGGCATAGGTATATTAGAGGTAATTGATCATCATCCACATGGGTAGGGTCAGGGCAGCCAATAAAGTGCTGATAGAAAGCGTCAGCGCGACAAGTTGTCCATTGCCGCCCATGCGCACAGCCAAAACGTAGCTGGCCGTAGCGGGTGGAACACAGGCAAATAGCAACAGCATTTGTTTTTCTAATGGTGATAAGGGCAACCATAAATTAATCAGCAGCGCAAAGATAGGCATGATTAATAGCCGCGTTGCTGTGACCCAGCCAATGAGCATTTTAGCACCATGGATGGCTTGTAATGACAACGATGCCCCAACACAAATCAAACCTAATGGCAGTGCACTGGCTCCTAAACGGCTCAAGGTCATGCCAACGGGGCCCGGTATGCTCAGTCCGGTCGCGTTCCAAGCAAACCCGGCTAGCGTAGATAAGATGAGTGGGTTTTTTAGGACTGCAGACAACACACGGCTGTTGCTGTTTTGTGCCAAGGTATAAACGGCAGCAAAATTAACCACAGGTACGGTCAAGGCTACGTAAATAGCCATGATGCCCAGCCCCGCTTGGCTGCCGACAGCAAACGCAATTGATAGGGCGATGTAGGTATTAAACCGATAGCTGCACTGAGCAATAGAATGGTATTTGTTTGCAGACGGGCGCAAGACAGGGAAAGCCAAAAAAGACAGCGCAATGCCGCCTAGTACCAAGAGCCACGAAGCCAGACCCAAGGTCGTGATTTGTTGCAAGCTAAGAGGGTTATCAGTGACTGACTGGAAGAGCAGCGCAGGAAAGAAAACATAATAAACTAGTTTTTCGGTGTGGTTGAAAAACTCTCTTGATAACCATTGACTACGAAATAACAACCAGCCCACGAGGACCAGGAAAACATCAGGCAGAATCAGACCAAAGGTGTGCAACATAATAAACTAGGCGCGTGGATGATGGTGTTGATGAATTGCTTTTAACCGATGCTGGGCCACATGGGTGTAAATCTGAGTGGTAGAAATATCTGCATGACCCAACAGCAGTTGTACAGCGCGCAAATCTGCCCCGTGTTCCAGTAAATGAGTGGCAAAGGCATGCCGTAACGTATGCGGAGATATCGGACCATCAATGCCGGCTTGGAGGGCATATTTTTTAATGAGTTGCCAAAATGCTTGCCGACTCATGCCGCGTCCAAGACGGGTGATGAAAAGAAACGGGCTCTGTCTGTTTTTTAATAACTGTGTCCGCGCTTGTTGTACATAGTGCAAAATGCTTTGTTGGGCGTGTTCGCCTAAAGGCACGAGCCGATCTTTGCCCCCTTTGCCATGTTGTACGTGAATGATGCCAGCATCAAAGTCGCAGTGGTGGTGCTGAACAGCAATGAGTTCGCTCACACGTAACCCCGTCGCATACAGTGTTTCCAGCATGGCCTTATCGCGTGCTCCCTGGACAGTTTGTTCAGCGGGGGCATTGAGTAGTGCCTCGACCTGCTCTTGGCTTAGGCTGTGAGGTAGTCGTGGACTACTTTTAGCGGTATGTAAATGCTGGGTCAGCTCCTCTTGGATGTGTTTTTCACGGGCAGCCCATTGGTAAAACTTGCGGATGCTGGCCAAACGCCTATTCACCGTACTGGCACGGGGTGCCAGTGCCGGATCGCTGAGCCAATTTTGCAGCCATTCCGTGCGCGCCTCGAGCAAATTGCTTTGCTGTTGGTCGGTCAGCCAAGAAGACAGTAGCCGTAAATCACTGCGATAAGCCGCAAGCGTATTTTCAGCTAGCCCCTCTTCGAGCCACAAGGCTTGTACAAAAGCGTCGATGAGTAGTTCGTCAGTAGAAGCAGCCATGGCATAAATTATGCCTGAATTAAGAATGAGGTACGGCTGGTTTGATTATTTGCCTCTTGACCTCTCATAGCATGGACAACCCCTCTGGATGTCCGTTCATCGCATGTGGCTAAGAGAGAAAATTGCTGAAAATCCCCCAGTCATAAGTTATAAAGGGTTCTGTACCTAGGTATATAACGAGGAGTCCACGTGGGGAAACGAGTTTTATTGGTTTTTCTCTTGGGCCTGCAGATGGCAGCAGCATCTGCAGCCCAAGTCACCGTATTCGGAGCTGCGAGTTTGGCTAATGCATTTAAAGAATTGGCCCAGCAATTTACAACCCAATATCCAGAGCATGAGGTAGTGCACAGCTTTGCTGCTTCTGATGTGCTGTTGCAGCAAATCCTTAATGGAGCCCCTGCTGATATTTTTGCCTCGGCAGATGCGACAGCGATGGATAGGGCGATACAGGAACAAGTCATCGATGCACAGACGCGCACTGATTTTGCCACTAATGAGGTTGTTTTAGTCGTGCCAGCAGACAATCCATTGGGCATCCAGTCCCTTGCGGATTTGGTTGATAAAAAGGTGCAACGTATTGGGTATGGTAATCCGCGTAGTGTACCTGCCGGCCGTTATACACAATTAGGGCTGGATGAGAGACTTTGGGATTGGCTGCAAACATACGGTATTCAGGGGCAAAATGTCCGTCAGGTACTGGATTACGCAGTGCGTAACGAGGTGGATGCCGCATTTGTGTTTATGACTGATGCGCAGCAGGCGGGTGCCCAGTTAACGGTTGTCGAGAAGTTGCCTTTGTCGCCAGTGCCCGCGTATCCCATGGCCAAGGTAGCGCGCAGCCAAAACGCTGAACAAGCAGCTGCCATAAAAGAATATATGGATTATGTACGCGGTCCACAGGGGCAGGAAATCTTGGCTCGTTTTGGGTTTGGCTCGGCAGGGCAATAGTTTCTAAAAACAACAGCGAGAATGACGAATGCAAGGGGTGCTGGTTCCACTTTTATTATCACTCAAAGTCGCATTATGGGCGACTGCTTTGAGCACCTTGGGTGGGGTGGCTTTGGCTTATGCGTTAGCACGTTGGCGCGGCGGGTGGGCCAATTTGGTAGATTCCGTCCTGACTTTACCCATGGTGTTGCCGCCCACTGTGATTGGATATTATTTATTGGTGTTGTTTGGACGCCGAGGCTGGTTGGGCCCTTGGTTGGCACAGTGGGGCATAGAATTAGTGTTTACTTGGCAGGGTGCAGTGGTGGCCGCGAGTGTAGTGGCTTTGCCTTTGGTTTTAAAATCTGCCCGCGCAGCGTTTGAAGAGGTTGACCAACGGCTGGTCGGCGCAGCTCGTGTGCTGGGCATTTCAGGGCCAGCTGTATTTTTTCGCATTACTTTGCCTTTGGCGGCCCGCGGAATTATGGCCGGGGTGTTATTAGCATTTGCGCGCTCATTGGGTGAGTTTGGGGCGACATTGATGATTGCCGGCAGTATTCCCGGACGTACTCAAACCCTCTCCATTGCTATTTACGAGGCTGTGCAAGCGGGTGATGATCAGCAGGCTTTGTTTTTGGTGGCTGTGACCTCTGTTACTTGTGTGTTGGTGCTATGGCTGGCCAGCTGGTTAACAGCGGGCCAGCAGCAGCGCACTGGGCACCGAGCATGAAGAAACACATGCCTACAGTCTGCTTTCTCAATATTAAGATCGATAACACACCATGAGTATGGAACAATCATCCCCAGTCTTGCATGTGGATTTGACCCACCAATTGCTTAGTGGAGGTCAGGATTTTCAGTTGCGGGTGCGGATGCACACTGACGCACAGCGAATTGCGTTGTTTGGACCCTCTGGTTCGGGTAAGAGTCTGACTCTGCAGGCCATAGCGGGGTTATTAGAGCCCCATCAGGGATTAATTTCAGTGGCGGGCCGGTGCCTATACAGTACTCAGCAGCGTATTAATATTCCCCCACATAAAAGACGCCTGTCTTATGTTTTGCAAGACTACGGACTGTTTCCGCATCTGACAGTGGCGCAAAATATTGCTTTTGGTTGTCATCAGGGCTGGCGCAATCCGCCGCGACATTGGTTACCTGAACAAGGGCGTCGCTGGGCCGAGGCATTTGAGCTGACATCCATACTGGGCAGCTATCCCGAGCAAATCTCAGGGGGACAAAAGCAACGAACTGCTTTGGCTCGTGCATTAGCTGTGGGGCCACAGATCCTGTTATTAGATGAGCCATTTTCGGCCTTGGATAAACGTTTGAGTAAAAAACTACGCGATGAGTTGGTCGAGGTTCAGCAGATGCTTTCCATCCCTACTTTATTGATTACGCATGATCCCGAAGATGTACGTGCTTTGGCAGATGTGGTGTTTGAAATTTCGCACGGTCAAGTCGTGGGGCAATGTCATGCCCGTGACTTTTATCCCGATGAAAGGGATGAACCATAATCCAGGCACTGCATCATTTATGCGGCTCGCGTCTGGGGGTCATTGCAAGCCCGAGCGTCCAATCAGTACATGTTTGGCATTAATCGTGGCCCAGAGGTAGTCAGGCCAAGGCTCAGGCCAGTCTAAAATATCCGTGTGCGGCAAAAGTACGGTGAGTTCTTTATGCTTATCTAAAGCCAATAGAAATTGTTGGTGATTTTCGCTGCTTTGGGTTT
The DNA here is from genome assembly GCA_035301625.1 of Paenalcaligenes sp. Classification (GTDB taxonomy): domain Bacteria; phylum Pseudomonadota; class Gammaproteobacteria; order Burkholderiales; family Burkholderiaceae_B; genus Paenalcaligenes. Next base: position 19,793 of record DATGTW010000038.1, on the reverse strand, counting down.
TTATTACACGGGTTTTAAAGATGCTTTTAGAGGGTCCAGGACGGGGTTTTTCAAGTGCTAGCTGCACGGCTGTTGCTTTGATAAAGACCAGGGTCTCTTGTGTCAAAGCCAACCCCAAACTTTGTCGGCTGTCTTGGGTAATGACTGCTTGAATGGGGGCGGAAAGTCCAATATCCAGTGTCAACAGGGCGTATAAAGAGTCTTGTTGGATGTCTTGGATGGTGCCCATAAAGGTGTTGCGCGCCGAGGTCTGAATCAACATTTTCTGTAATAATGTCAGCGTATCTTTGTTGCCAGGCTCGATTTGGGCGAGATGTTCAATAAATTGCTCATGCAGTTGCTGCATGTGCTGATAAAGAGCCAGGATTTCTTGGGCTTTGGGGCTGAGCCAGGCACCGCCACCGCGTGTGCCACCAGTGGTGCATATAATGAGGTCTTCTGAGGCCAGGTTGTTGATGGTGTGTATGGCATCCCAGGCTGCTTTGTAGCTCAGGTTGATGTGACGCGCCGCTGCTGAAATCGATCCATGCTCATGGATAGCAGCCAGTAACGCCATGCGCCTGGGGTTGCCCCAGTTAGTGGTGCCCGAATGAAACCAGATTGAGCCGGCGAGTTCTATAGGTGGCAAAGAGTCAGACATGGTCAAGCCGTTAAATAAAAAAGGAGGGTGCAGTGGCATCCATACCGCTAGAAACTATTGATCAGCACGAGCTATTGCAATTAGCACCAGAAAAAACACAGATTATCACGGTAAATAATCGTTTCGCACGACGTGTTTTGGGCTTTTTTCAACAGCGACTCGAGGAAACACAGCGTGCCATGGTGATTGCTGAGGTGTTGCCAATCAATGCGTGGTTGCGACGCTGCGAAGAAGATCTCATCGTGAATTCGACACACATGCCAGCGGCCTATGTGCTGGATGCATTTAGCGCTGTGCAGGTATGGGAGGAAGTCATCCGTCAAAGCGATGCTAACGAAAGCCCGTTGATAGACATTGTACAGGCAGCCAAGCTGTCTTACGAAGCCGATCGTTTATTGGATGAATGGTCTATCGAGGTAAAGGAGCTCGAGCAAAACCTCGACCACGAGCGGTTTTTGGTTTGGCGTGCTGCCTATGAGGCCTATTTGCAGGCGCATGAGCTAGATGATGAGAACCGCAGTGTAAATCGCATTATCGAGGCTTTTGAACAGGCGCAAGTGCCGTTTGATGCCCAGCAGATTGTATGGGTGGGGTTCCATGAGTTTTCTCCACGGCTGGAAAGATTGCAAAAAGCGCTGCAAGCGCAGGCAGTGCAGCAATATACATTGCAGTGGCCGTCTGCAAAAGCACAATCGGTATGGCAGGTGCAGGCGGACGCTACCGAGCATGAATGGCAATTGGCAGCGCAGTGGGCCCAGGAGCAGCTGCAACATAACCCCCAGGGGCGTTATGCCATCGTGGCTGCCGAATTAGAGAAATATGCCCCTTTTGCGCGTCGGGTTTTGGATCATCAACTGGATGCGGGTTGGAATATGGCGGTTGGCCGGCCGTTGAGTGAATGGCCGCAGGTACGACAAATATTGACCTGGCTTGATTTACTTAAAGCATGGCGCCAAGCTTGGCAGCAGGATCCAGACCAGCCTGTGGTAGCTCCTAAAGTGTTGGGTCCTGCTTTGTTAAACGGTGCTATGGGGCTGTTGGGGATGTCGGGGCCGCGGATGGATGCGCAGTGGCGCCACGAAGAGGTATTACAAGTCAGTTGGCAGCAATGGGAGCAATGTTTAAAACAACAGACTCCAGAATTCTATGCGCGCTGGACTCAGGTGTGGTCACAAATACAAGAGGCTCCCCAGCACGAGATGGCTGATGGCTGGGTACGACGCATCCGCGAATGGTTACCGACATTGGGCTTGCCCGGACAGAAAAATATTGACAGCGTGACCTATCAGGTATTGCAGGCTTTTGAAGAGCGTCTGGTGCAATTTGCCCAATATGGGCTGGCCTTGGGTCAGATGTCTTTTGGTCAGGCCATTTATATATTTAAAAGATTATGCCAAGAGGTGCTTTTTCAACCCGAACGCGATCCAGAAGCGCGTTTGGATGTGTTGGGTATGCTTGAAGCTGAAGGGGGACGCTGGGATGGTGTGTGGGTGTTGGGTCTGACTGATCAGGTCTTTCCAGCAGTTCCTAAACCCAATCCTTTTATTCCTTTCAGTGCTTTGGCACGTCACCAGGCCCCTCGTTCCACTCCTGAACGAGAATTTGAGTGGGCAAAAATCAGTTTTAATCAATTGCAGTGCAGCGCACCCGAGGTCTGGTTTAGCGCACCACAGTTTGCCGGCGAAGAGGCACTGCGTCCCAGCCCTTTGATTAGTGGGTTCGAGCACCAAGAGCGCAGCCTGGCAAGCGGTTCAGAGGCCATATTGCAATGTGAGATCATTACTGATTGCCAGGCACCGGCTGTGGATGTGCAGCAGGAAAACCTACGCGGGGGTTCGGCATTAATTGAGACCTTTGCGCGCAATCCGCAATGGGCTTTTGTACGTTATCGATTGCAAGCCCAAGGATTGCCTGACTATGCCCGCTTGAGCCGTAGTCATGTGTTGGGTAGCCTGATCCACGCGTTGTTAGAACGCCTGTGGCAAGGAATGAGTGTTCCCACTAGGGACGGCTTACAGCAATGGTTGCACACCCCGTATGCCCAACAGACCCTAGATGCATTATCAGTGCAACTGCAACAAGAGTTATTAGACGGTTTCCCTCCTGAAATTAAAGAACTATTAGGGCATTGGGCAGGTCAAGTGACCATGCAATGGTTGCATTTTGAGGCGCAGCGCGAAGAAGGTTTCACATGCATTGCGGCCGAACAGCAGGCCCGATTGCAAATTGATGAGTTGGTTCTAAACTTGCGCATCGATCGTGTCGATGAGCTGCCTGACGGACGCTTACTGTTGATAGATTACAAGACAGGCCTGAGTGCCAAATTGCCAAGCAAAGAATGGTTGCGACCGCGTCCTATTGAATTACAGTTGCCCATGTACGCAGGTTTTTTGCAAGAGCAACAGCGCTCGGTGGCGGGTATGGCTATTGCCAAAGTTAATGCTGTAACACCGGGTTTAGATGGATTAGGTGAGCAGGTGTTGCAAGAGGGTTTCAAAGATTATGATGACTCTTCCATGGATTGGTCCGATCAACTCATTGCTTGGCAAGAATATATTGAACAATTAGGGACACAGCTATTGGCTGGAGACGCGCAAAACGTCATTCATGTTCCAACCGATTATGAATATTGTGACGCGTTGCCATTTTTGCGTATCACCACACAGGGAGAGCACTATGAGCAATAGACGACCCAGTGATTACCGGGTCCGCGAGCAGGCTATTTCTATCGAGCATTCTTTTTTGGTTGAGGCGCCCGCGGGCTCTGGCAAGACCGAGTTGCTGACTGACCGCATTTTGGCTTTGCTGGCCGTGGTACGCAAGCCCGAAGAGATAGTTGCCATTACCTTTACGCGAAAAGCTGCGGCCGAGATGCATCAGCGCGTGATCGAGAAGCTCTCGGCAGCACAGCAAGAACCACCAACTGAAGAGCATTTACGCAAAAGCTGGACATTGGCTCGCGCTGCTTTACAGCGAGACCGCGAACAGGGATGGGATTTGCTCAATTATCCAGCACGCTTGGCCATTCGAACTATTGATTCACTATGTGCGCATTTGGTACAGGCCATGCCTTGGTCCAGTGGGTTGGGAGGGATGCCAGACATCGCTGAAAATGCAGACGAGCTCTATCAACAAGCCGCAGTAGAAACACTTTTGCAGGCAACTCCAGATAATTCAATAGGCCAGGTTTTGGCACATTTGAATATGTCGTTTACACGAGCCGAAGATCTGATCATCGACATGCTGAAGAAACGCGAGCAGTGGTTGCCGGTAATAGCAGAAACTGCTGATGTTGCCTTGTTGGAAAGCAATCTTTACGAACTGATTGAGCGCGATTTGCACGTACTGGCGGATGCATTGCCCTTTGGATGGGCAAATGAGCTGGCACCATTGACACGCTTTGCTTACGAGTCGTTGATAGCAGAGGATAGAAAATGTGATTTTGAGGCCTTGTCTGATTGGCAGGGCGAGGTTTTTTCCCCAACCGTTGATGAATTGCCACGTTGGCAGGGGTTGGCCAGTTTTTTATTGACCACCCAAGGCGAATTGCGTCGCCCAAGGGGGATTAACCGAGCCCGAGGCTTTGCCCCTAAAGTCCCCCAAAAAGAGCAATTGATCAACTGGCTAGAGGCACAAGATTCCAGTGCGGATTGGATTGCCCTCTTGCGAGAAGTGCAGTATTACCCGCTTGGGTATACCGATGAGCAAAGCCAAATTTTGCAGCATTTAGTCATGGTTCTTCGCCAAGCCGCTGCTCATTTATGGGTGATATTTGCCGAGCAACGTGCAGTGGATTTCAACGAGATTTCGCAGCGCGCACTGGCAGCCTTGGGGCATGCAGAAGATCCGACCGAGTTATTGTTACGTTTGGATAGGAACATCCAGCATTTATTGGTGGATGAGTTCCAGGACACCAGTCAATTACAAATGCAAATACTCGAACGGATTGTTTCCGGGTGGCAGCCAGATGATGGTCGTACCGCTTTCTTGGTGGGCGATCCCATGCAGTCCATTTATCGTTTTCGCAAAGCCGAGGTGGGATTGTTTTTAGAGATGAAATCTCGGGCTCATCTTGGCCCAGTTGGGCTCGAGGTGTTGCAACTCAAAGAGAATTTCCGCTCCCATCCAGGGCTCGTAGATTGGGTCAACCAGGCGGGCCCTCATTTGTTGGCGACACAAAATGACAGTGAATTTGGTGCTGTGGCTTTTAATGCAGCCCAGCCTTTTCATCCAGGTAGCGGAACACGTGTACAGGTCCACGATATATGGCAGTGGCACGAGAAAGAACTACCCGATGCAGAAAAAGAACGGCGCAAACAGGGGCAGCAGCAAGAGGCACAGGCACGCGTCATTGAGTTGTGTCAACGAGCCTTGCAACAGTATGACCAGCAGAAAAGTCCTGTCGGTATTTTAGTGCGTGGCCGTGCGCATTTAGCCGGCTTGGTCCGTGCACTTACCCAAGCAGGTGTGCCTTGCCGGGCTGTCGAGTTAGATCCGCTGAGTTCACGCCCTGCGGTACAAGATCTCATCCAGTTGGTGCGCGCCCTCGTACATCCGGGCGATCGCATGGCCTGGTTGGCGTTGCTGCGATCGCCTTTATGTGGTTTAACCCTAAATAGCCTGCATGCGTTATGCGCCCAGGCTGATGAACATACCCCCATACCTGTATTGTTACAGCAGCTCGAGACTCTGCAATCTCTTTTACCCGCAACTGAATATGAGCGCTTTTTGTGGATCGCTAACGGGTTGGATAGTACCTCTAATAGAAATGGTTCAGATACTTTCCCATCGTGGGTGCAGCGATGTTGGCAACAACTGGGCGGAGCCGCCATTTATCATTCCTCCACGGATCGCGAGGATGTTGAGCAGGTCTTTCGCCTACTGGATGAGATAGCTCCTTATGGGGACTTGGATCTGCAGTTACTTGAGGATCAGGTGGCCGAACTTTTTGCTGCTCCAAGTAACGTTAGTCCAGCTGTTGATGTGATGACCATTCATAAATCCAAGGGCTTAGAGTTCGAGTCGGTTATTTTGTATGGCTTGGACAGGCAAGTGCGTGGTGATACCACTCCCTTAGTCAGTTTCGAGGTAGGACCTACTGGTATTTTGGTAGGGCCGATTGCCATCGATAAAGATGAACCTGGTGTTGCAGACTTCATGCGCAAGCGCGAAGCAAAAAGGGCAGAAAATGAACTGCGGCGATTGTTATATGTTGCTTTGACTCGAGCACGTAGTGAGTTGCATTTGATTGCTAATCTGACTTTCGACGCAGATAAGGATGAACCCAGAAAGCCAGCGACTAATGTGCTTTTAGAGCGTTTATGGTCGATCATTGAGGCACAGATCCAAGTGCCTGATGGGGCGTTTGAACAGCAGCAAGCTGCTATTACTCAGTCGGACACTGCCGTGGGTAATCAATTAAAACGTATTTCACCCACAGCGTGGTCTGGGATTGATTTGCGGGATCAGCGCCAATCTTTGCGGCAACGCGCACCTACGACACAAGGTTGGCATTGGAGCGTCCCTGCACAAGATGAATCCGCAGTGGGACAGGTTGCCCATGCTTGGCTAGAACGTATGGCTCGTGATGGTATTGAACAATGGTCTACAGAACGCTTACAGTCACTGTTGCCGGCTATTGAACGACAGCTGTTGCGTACCGGATGTACGCGGGATCACTTGGTCACGGGCGTTTCTGAAGTATTAGATGCACTCAATAACACGCTAAGCAGTGAACGGGGGCGCTGGCTGTTAACTGTGGCAAAAGCACAGCGCGAATGGAGCTTGCTGGATCATCGTGGTCGGGTCTCGATTATTGATTTGGCTATTGACCAACAAGACCATTGGTTGGTAGTGGATTATAAAACTACGGTGCCACACGACGATGAGGCACTATCCGAGTTTAAACAACGTATGTTGCGTCTGCACCATGAGCAACTGCAGCGTTACTGCAGTCAGGTGACGGCTTTAGATGGGCGTCCCGCACGAGCTGCGCTGTATTTTCCGCGCATCGATCTTTGGGTCGAACACGAGACCCTGTGAAAATGCATAATGTTTGTGGTACATTAACCAGTGGCGGGTCCCTTCGCATGGTTCAACAGCGAACCTGGTCAGGTCGGGAACGAAGCAGCCATAGCTGTCTCGAGTCAGTGCCGAAGTCAGGCTCGCCACTTTCTACCTGTGGGTCATTCGCGCCTGCATCAATAGCCCTACACTTATCTAGCTGCATCTCTATACGCATGAGTTCGTCTGCCTGGTTGCAGGGGTTCATCGGCAAAGCATTCCCATTTTTTCATCGAATCCGTTACACTAGGATTTTCCCTCTGATTAACGCAATTGCATGAGCTATCAAGTACTGGCCCGCAAGTGGCGCCCCCGAGATTTTTCTTCATTGGTTGGGCAGGAGCACGTCGTTCAAGCCCTGTCGCATGCCCTGGATGAACAGCGGCTGCACCATGCATGGTTATTTACGGGTACTCGTGGGGTAGGGAAAACCACATTGGCACGGATTTTGGCCAAATGTCTAAATTGCGCCCGGGGGGTGACTGCAACCCCCTGTGGAGAATGTCAGGCGTGCATAGAGATTGATGAGGGTCGCTTTGTTGACTACATCGAGCTTGACGCAGCATCTAATCGACGCGTCGAGGAAATGACCCAACTGCTCGAGCAAGCTGTTTACGCCCCTGGGGCTGGGCGCTACAAGGTCTACACCATTGACGAGGTCCACATGCTGACAGGGCATGCTTTTAATGCCATGTTGAAAACCCTCGAAGAGCCCCCAGCGCACGTCAAATTTATATTAGCGACTACCGATCCCCAAAAAATACCTGCCACAGTATTATCGCGTTGCTTGCAATTCAATTTGAAACCAATTGCGCCCCCAATGATTGCAGAGCACCTGCAGCAGATTTTGGCTCAAGAAGACATCAAGTACGAATCCCAAGCATTGCTGGCGCTCGGTCAGGCAGCGGCCGGCTCGATGCGCGATGCATTGTCACTCACGGATCAGGCTATTGCCTATAGTGCTGCTGACATCAGTTTGCAAACTGTGCAGGACATGCTGGGTAGTATTGATGGCAATTATCTAGTGGCTTTAATGCACGGATTGCAGACCCAAGACGCCCAGGCACTTTTGCAAACTGCTGATGAATTGCATCAGCATGGGCTATCTTTTGGACAGACTTTAGCTGATTGGGCCGAGCTTCTATCCACCATTGCCATGACACAGCGTGCCCCTGAGTTTGTTGATCAAAGTGTGTCTTATCACGAGCACCTTGCTCAATGGGCGCAGGCCTTTAGCCCAGATGCCCTGCAATTGTTTTATACCGTGGCCATACACAGTCGTAATGAATTGCACTTGGCGCCGACAGAGCACACTGGTTTTGTAATGGCATGTTTGCGTATGCTCACGCTGCTACCTGAGGGCGAAGTGCGACCTGTTGAGGACATAGCGGCTGCAGCTAGCAACCGTTCTGCAGAACATAGCGTCACCACTGCGCATCTTCCAGCAGAGGTTCCTACAGAGGACTCTGTAAAAAAAACACCATCACCGCAGCACGCCGAGCCAGCTGAGACCGTCGAATCAGCTGGTGACCCTGATGAGTCCATAGAAAACACCCAGCCCGCAGATGCTGTACCTGCAGATAAGACCGATTCAGTTGTCGCGGCACACCCCGCAGTCCAGACTCGTGCAGACACAGACACAGACACAGACACAGATACAGATACAGATACAGATACAGATACAAACACAGACGTAAATTCAGAGATCGGTACTGAAAGAGGTGCGAAAACAGGCGTATATAGGGATCCAGAAACAGTCGCAGCTGAGGGCTCAGGTGTAAGCACAGAACAAGACGAGAAAATCGAAGAGTTCGAACAATTAGATGACTCAACTCCGGCTGAGCTCCCTCCCTGGGCTGATCTGCCTACACCCATTATCGAAGATGAACCACAACGGATGTCTTTGGCGCAAATGGATGCGAGTCATTGGGCGCGTTTAGCCGCAGAATTGCCGTTAAGCGGTTGGGCAGCGCAAATAGCCAAACGTAGCGAGTGGCTACGCCATGAGCAGGGCGAGGTTGTATTGCGTTTAGAATTGCGTTCGGTTGATGATATGCAGGCTAAAACTCGTTTGAACACCGTTTTAAACGAATATTTTGGTCAACCATTACGACTTACAATAGAATACGGCCGTACAGGTGCAGAAACGGCGGATGCCATCTACCAGGCGCAGCTGCGCGAACAACAAAAACGCGCCGAACAAGCAGTGGCTGAGGACCCTTTTGTCCATCAGCTAAAGGACCAGTTTGGTGCGCAGTTGGTCAAGGGTTCCATACAGCCGCGTACCCATTAGTTTTCCCGAGAATTTAATCGTATTTTAAAAGGATATCACTATGAAAGGACAGCTAGCCGGTCTTATGCGTCAGGCACAGCGCATGCAAGAAGACATGAAAAAAGCCCAAGAAGAGCTCGCCGAGATTGAGGTCGAAGGGGCTGCAGGGGGGGGCTTGGTCAAAGTCACTATGAGTTGTAAAAATGATGTGCGCCGCATCAGTATTGATCCCGAGCTTCTCGAAGAGGATACCGACATGCTCGAAGATCTGATCGCAGCTGCCTTTAATGATGCGCTGCGCAAGGCTGAAAAGACGGCCCAAGAAAAAATGTCTGGATTAACGGCAGGTTTGCCACTGCCCCCAGGAATGAATTTACCTTTTTAATGAGTAGCCTTGTACCTGAGCCAGCACCCTTACGCCTCTTGATTGATGCCCTGAAACGCTTGCCCGGGGTCGGTGAGCGTACCGCGCGGCGGATGGCTTATCATTTGCTGCAGCACGATATCCAAGGCGCGGAAACGCTGGCCCAAGCCTTGGCAGGCGCTGTTCACAACCTACAGCGTTGTACGCGTTGTAATGGTATTAGCGAAGAAGAGCTATGCGCACTGTGCACCAGCCCTCAGCGCGACGCATCTTTACTATGCGTAGTAGAAACCCCAGCCGATCAAAACATGATAGAGGCCAGCCACGGATACAGTGGATTGTATTATGTGTTGATGGGTCGATTAGCACCCATTGATGGGGTAGGGCCCGAAGCGCTACAAATAGAAAGGCTCTTAGCGCGCGCGGCTGCTCCAGAGGTCAAAGAGGTCATTTTGGCAACTAATTTTACTTCTGAAGGTGAGACGACAGCACATCATTTGGCAGAGTTGTTGCGTGCTCGTGGCGTACGTCTAAGTCGCTTGGCGCGAGGCGTGCCCGCAGGTAGCGAACTTGAGTACGTGGACGCCAGCACGATTGCCTGGGCCCTGCACGAACGAAAGAGCACTTAGGATTCCGAAAGGCATCCAGGGGCATAATAACGACACTGTCGTTTAGCCCTTTTGTGCATTTTGGATGAGCTCATCCAGTCGTTTGCTGTCGCGAATAAACAAACGAATACCCTCGGCAAGCTTTTCAGTGGCCATGGCATCATTATTGAGTTCGGTGCGGAAAACAACCTCGTTGTTGGGCATCCATGCAGCTTTACTGTCTTTGGCGCTTTCTGGATTTAAACGTTGCGTAACTGAGCCCTCTTTTGACTGTAGCTCAGCCAAAAGAGCAGGGCTGATAGTCAATAAATCACAACCTGCTAGCGCCAAGACCTGACCTGAATTTCTAAAGCTGGCACCCATGATTTCGGTATTGATATCGTAGATTTTGTAGTAATTATAGATACGTTCTACGGACTGTACCCCAGGATCATTCGGGCCTGCTTGGGCGGCTTCATCCCATTGGTCCCCTGCATTATTTTTGTACCAATCGTATATACGGCCAACAAAAGGCGAAATCAGGGTGACCTTGGCCTGAGCGCAGGCGACGGCTTGTGGTAGCGAAAATAACAGGGTCAAGTTACAGTTAATACCTTCGGCTTGTAACTGGCGCGCGGCTTCGATACCCTCCCAGGTAGCAGCGATTTTGATCAACACGCGTTCACGCTCAATGCGGTGATCTTCATAACGTTGAATGATATGCCGCGCCCGCTCGATAGTGGCCTGTGTGTCAAAAGACAATCGGGCATCGACTTCTGTTGAAACACGCCCCGGGATTAAAGCCAAAATGTCGCGACCAAGTGCAACAATCAGTCGGTCACTAAGCTCATTCAAGCTTGCTTGCGGGTGATCACGTATGACTTGCTCAAGCAAAGGCTTGTATTCATCTTTGGCTAGCGTGTTTAATACCAACGAAGGATTGGTAGTAGCATCTGTGGGCCGATAACGTTTAATCGCTTCTACGTCGCCTGTATCAGCAACTACAGTGGTGACATCGCGCAGTGAATCAAGTAAGGACTTTGTCATTAGAATCTTTCCCTTATCATGTTTAATTGTCACTTGGTATCGTAAATATTTTAGATTTTAATGCATCGGTTTGGGTTCCTGCCAACTCGAGGTATAATTTGCAAGTTTATTTAAATTAAGTAGCTGGGGTTAACCGTGCTGTCGTCCATATTTCCCGACACAATGCAGTATTCGCGCCCTGCCATTTTGGCACTGGCGGATGGTTCCATCTTTCATGGTTATGCCTTTGGGGCAGATGGCCATGCAGTAGCCGAGGTGGTTTTTAATACCTCGATGACTGGATATCAAGAAATACTCACCGATCCAAGTTATTTTGGTCAAATCGTTACATTAACGTACCCACACATAGGAAACACTGGGGTAAACCCCGAGGACATCGAGTCCAAAGGGGTACAAGCTGCAGGATTAATTGCGCGTGACAGCGTTTCCTATATGTCTAATTTCCGTGCTCAAGAGACCTTGTCTGAGTATTTACGACAGAATAATGTAGTGGCCATTGCCGGGGTAGATACTCGTAGCCTCACGCGACGAATCCGTGACAATGGGACTCAGGCGGGGTGCATCCTGGTAGGCACGGATGAGCAAAAAGCATTAGAGCTGGCACGTGATTATTCACTAAAAGCAAATCAAATGCTGGCACCACAGGTTTCCACTGATAAAAACTATGCGTGGTCCCAAGGCCTTTGGGCATTGGGCCAGGGGTTTGATGCAGCGGGCAGTCTCGATAAGCACGTCGTAGTGGTGGATTTTGGCGTCAAGCAAAGTATCTTGCGACAATTGGTCGCGCGGGGTTGTCAGGTCACCGTGGTACCTGCCCAAACCAGTGCAATAGCCATCCAAGAGCTCAATCCTGATGGGGTGTTACTATCCAACGGCCCGGGCAATCCGGCCCTGTGCACAGAGGGCATCGAAACAGCTCAGGCATTAATTGCAGCTGGAGTCCCTGTATTTGGTGTTTGTCTGGGGCATCAAATCCTCGGGCATGCATTAGGTGCGAAAAGCATCAAGTTAACAGCGGGTCATCATGGTTCAAACCATCCTGTTCAAGAGTTAGCGACCAACAAGGTTTATATCACCAGCCAAAATCATAACTACGCTCTTGATGCCGATAGCTTTACGCCTGATATGGTGCTCACGCATCGTTCATTATTTGATCGCAGTGTGCAGGGGTTTAAACACAAAACTAAACCCGTGTTTGGGTTTCAGGGGCATCCCGAAGCAAACCCAGGGCCGCGCGATATTGCCGCATTATTCGATGTTTTCATTGATTCCATGACCCCATCTCAAAAAGCCTAAGCCAAAGGTCGACAGCATTATGCCAAAGCGTACAGATATTGAAAGTATTTTGATTATTGGAGCCGGCCCCATTGTGATTGGGCAGGCATGTGAGTTTGATTATTCGGGCGCTCAGGCTTGTAAAGCCCTGAAAAATGCGGGCTATCGCACGGTTCTCGTCAATAGCAATCCGGCGACCATCATGACAGACCCCGATACGGCAGATGTAACCTATGTCGAGCCCATTACTTGGCAGGCCGTGGCCAAAATTATCGAGCGCGAACGTCCTGATGCACTATTGCCCACCATGGGTGGTCAAACCGCTTTGAATTGTGCGTTAGATTTGGATCGCGAAGGAATTTTGGATAAATATGGCGTAGAAATGATTGGCGCCAATGCGGATGCCATCGACAAGGCCGAGGACCGTCTCAAGTTTAAAGACGCGATGACTCAGATTGGTCTGGAATCAGCCAAATCGGGTATTGCGCATAGCATGGAAGAGGCCTGGGAAGTACAAAAAACCATCGCTAAAACAGCTGGCGGTTCGGGCTTTCCAGTCGTAATTCGCCCCAGCTTTACTTTGGGTGGTACAGGTGGGGGTATCGCATACAACTACCAAGAATTCGAGGACATCTGCCGACGTGGCCTCGAGGCTTCGCCCACCACAGAATTACTCATCGAAGAATCCTTGCTGGGTTGGAAAGAGTTCGAGATGGAAGTGGTCCGTGACCAAGCCGATAACTGCATCATAGTCTGTTCTATTGAAAACCTGGACCCCATGGGGGTACATACGGGGGATTCCATCACCGTGGCACCCGCTCAAACCCTGACTGATCGCGAATATCAGATCATGCGTCAGGCATCGCTAGCGGTCTTGCGTGAAATTGGGGTAGAAACAGGGGGTGCCAACGTACAGTTTGCTACCAACCCTGATAATGGCCGCTTGATTGTTATCGAGATGAACCCGCGTGTTTCCCGTTCCTCGGCCTTGGCTTCAAAGGCCACTGGTTTTCCAATCGCTAAAATTGCTGCTTTATTGGCGGTGGGCTATACCTTGGATGAATTGGATAACGAAATCACAGCGGGACGCACGCCAGCCTCCTTTGAGCCTAGTATTGATTACGTCGTCACCAAAATCCCACGTTTCGCGTTCGAGAAATTCCCTCAGGCCAACTCAAGATTGACCACCCAAATGAAATCCGTGGGCGAGGTCATGGCGATTGGGCGTACGTTTCAGGAATCCTTCCAAAAAGCCTTGCGCGGCTTGGAGGTTGGAGTAGACGGCCTTAATCAAATGACTACCGACCAAGAGGTCCTGCAGGTAGAATTGGCTGAACCAGGCCCCGAACGCATCTGGTACGTCGGTGATGCTTTTGCACAGGGCTTCAGTCTAGAGAAAGTACACGAAATTACGCGTATTGACCCCTGGTTTTTAGCTCAGATAAAAGAGATTGTTGATATTGAGCTCGCCTTAGAGCAACGCACCTTGCCCGAGCTTGATGAGCAAACCTTGCTCGAACTCAAGCGTCGTGGATTTTCTGATCGCCGATTGGCTTTCTTATTGGATACGATCGAGTCCGAGGTGCGCAGACGTCGCCACAAATTTGGCATCCGCCCAGTCTACAAGCGGGTAGATACCTGCGCAGGCGAATTCGCCACAGACACAGCATACTTATATTCGACCTACGAACAAGAGTGCGAATCCAACCCCAGCGATAAACAAAAGATTATCGTGCTTGGAGGCGGTCCTAACCGCATAGGGCAAGGGATCGAGTTCGATTACTGCTGCGTGCATGCAGCGTTAGCGCTCAAAGAGGATGGGTACGAGACCATCATGGTCAACTGTAACCCTGAAACCGTCTCTACCGATTACGACACCTCGGATCGTTTGTACTTTGAGCCTTTAACACTCGAAGATGTATTAGAGATTGTGGCTCTGGAAAAACCAGTAGGCATGATCGTTCAGTACGGTGGCCAAACCCCACTGAAACTGGCTCGCGAGCTGGAGGCCAATGGGGTGCCCATTATTGGGACTAGCCCTGAATCTATCGATATCGCCGAAGACCGTGAGCGTTTCCAAAAGCTACTCAATAAATTAGGTTTGCGCCAACCACCAAACCGCACAGCACGTACCGAAGCCGAGGCATTGGCTCTAGCGGCAGAGATTGGTTACCCCATTGTGGTACGCCCAAGTTATGTACTGGGTGGTCGTGCCATGGAAATCGTACACGAACAAGCAGAGCTAGAGCGTTACATGCGCGAAGCAGTCAAGGTCAGTAACGATTCCCCAGTGCTGCTGGATCACTTCTTGAATAACGCCATTGAAGTGGACGTTGACTGTATCTCTAACGGGGAAGAGGTGTATATCGGCGGTGTAATGGAACACATCGAACAAGCCGGGGTGCATTCCGGTGATTCGGCATGTTCACTGCCACCGTATTCGCTGTCTGACGAGGTCGTACAAGAAATACAGCGCCAAACCACGCTAATGGCAAAGGCTTTGAACGTCAAAGGATTAATGAACGTACAATTCGCCATTCAAGATGGTGAGGTATTCGTCCTCGAAGTCAACCCACGCGCCTCACGCACAGTCCCCTTTGTCTCTAAAGCCACCGGTTTACAGCTAGCCAAACTGGCAGCCCAAGTCATGGCAGGCAAACCCATGAGCGAATTAAACCTGAATAATATGGCGCGCCCAGGCTTTTATTCCGTCAAAGAAGCTGTCTTCCCCTTTGTGAAATTCCCAGGTGTAGACACCATCTTAGGTCCTGAAATGAAATCCACAGGTGAGGTCATGGGAGTAGGACGCAGCTTTGCAGAAGCCTTTGTTAAATCTCAAATAGGAGCAGGTGTCATCCTGCCTGAATCGGGCAACGCCTTTCTCAGCGTACGCGATGCAGATAAGCCCCGTGCAGTGCAAGTAGCCAAAGCACTAGTAGACTTAGGCTTTGATCTAGTTGCAACCCGTGGCACTGCCGCAGCAATTGCTCAAGCAGGCCTACCGGTAAACATCGTCAACAAAGTGACCGAAGGACGCCCCCACATAGTCGACATGATCAAAAACCGTGAAATCGTGATAGTGATTAATACGGTCGAAGAACGCCGCAACGCCATCGCAGACTCACGTACTATCCGGACTCATGCCTTAGCAGAAAATCTAGCCTATTACACCACTATTGCAGGAGCACTGGCAGCTGTACAGGGACTGCACTATCTACGCCACGGCGAAGGACTCAGCGTGTACTCTCTGCAAGATATGCATACTATGGCCTAGCCCTGCAGCAGCATTGTTTGAAATAAAACAGGCTCGTAATGAAATTTTCTCGGGACCTTGCGCGTTATCACGCGCTGCGAAGCCCACTCAAAAACCTCTTACGAGCCTTTGCATATCTGTGGCGACAGTATTATTCGGCTGGCTGTAAATGTTCCGTAATCTCCCACTCTATAGGCGCCCACAAAGCACTGATGGGTTGGATCTGAAAATGATTAATGCTTGTGTTTTGGATGGGACGAGGGCGTTGAGCGTATAAGTCCAGGCCGTGGGTTTGACGCCAAACAATATCTATCACTCCACCGTGGGCAAATAGAGCCACGCTTTGGCCTTGGTGTCTGCGTGCTAAATCTTCGATTGCCAGCACAATTCTCTGTTGAAATTGCAAAAGACTCTCGCCTTCGGGGACCTCTTGGTTGGGATCTCGTAGGTTGGGGCTAGCTGTAGACTCGTTGCTATCCCCATTGTTTTGCTCGACAGGGCGCATAAGTTGCCGCCAATGTTCGCCCTCGTAAATGCCATAACTACGCTCACGCAGGCGTTCGTCTTGGGTTATTGATAGGTCGGTATGTTGCAGGGCAATGGTTGCGGTCTCTTTGGCCCGGCCCAAATCACTGCTGATCACAGTGTCAAATAAAGAACAAATTTGTTTGCTTTGCAGGTAGCGTTGCAGGTTTTCAGCCTGCTGACGTCCCGCATCATTGAGGGGGATATCGACCCAGCCTTGAAGACGTTGTTTGGCATTCCAAGCGGTTTCGCCATGTCGAATAAGCCAGAATTGTGTTTTATCAGTCATTGAAATCGTATTTATTGAGTAGGTTGTAAAACTATTGCCAAAAACACCGCAGGTCCGTGGTGTTGTTTTGATGAAACGGGTAAACTGTGGAGCGTTTTGTGCTGAATCATAGCTGCTTTTCATATTAGCGCAAGTCACACATCATTCAAGCTTTTCCTTGATAGCTAAAACATCTAACAGGTTTGTTTCATTATGTCACAGACGTTTTTCCCTCGTTGGCGGCGCGTTTCTGGCACTTCCGCTGATACGGTCGTTTTGCCCGAAGAGTATTTGCCATTGCCGCAAAGTATCGCCATGTCGGCACAACACGTGGTGGCCATGTTTGGCTCTACGATTTTAGCGCCTTTATTGATGGGCTTTGATCCTAACCTCGCAATATTAATGTCTGGGTTGGGAACATTGATTTTTTTCTTTTTTGTGCGGGGGCGGGTTCCCAGCTATTTGGGGTCTAGTTTTGCTTTTATTGGCGGCGTAGTTGCTGTGACAGGTTACGCCGGTAGTGGACCCAATCCTAATATAGGGGTTGCCCTTGGCGCCATAATCGTTTGCGGGTTGGTGTATACGCTAATTGGCTTTCTAGTGTGGTTGGCTGATAGAAAAACGGGTCGGGCGGCTGCATTAATCAATCGGATGATGCCGCCTGTAGTGACCGGGGCTATTGTTGCGGTGATTGGGCTTAATTTGGCGCCATTGGCTGCCGAGGGCGCTATGGGCGGGAGTACTTTTGAGGCTTTGATGGCCTTGATGACTGTGCTTTCCGTAGGAGCTGTGGCCATGTATAGCCGTGGAGTGGTGCAGCGCTTATTGATTTTAGTCGGGCTGATTGTTGCTTGTCTGATCTATGCCGCGCTGACCAATGGCTTGGGCTTGGGTACACCGATCGATACTTCCAAAGTCGCCGCTGCGCCTTGGTTTGGTTTGCCGTCTTTCTCTGCGCCGGTTTTTGCACCTGAAGCCATGACTGTCATTGTGCCAGTCGCCATTATCTTGGTGGCTGAGAATTTAGGACATATCAAAGCTGTGGCTGCGATGACCGAACGTAATCTGGATAAATACCTAGGTCCAGCGTTTATGGGGGACGGAGTTGCAACCATGGTTTCAGCTTCCATGGGGGGAACCGGCGTGACCACCTACGCTGAAAATATAGGGGTTATGGCCGCGACCCGAATTTACTCATCGTTGTTATTTGTGCTGGCTGCTTGTATGGCGATTTTCTTGGGCTTTTCACCTAAATTCGGTGAGGTCATTCGCATGATCCCCGGTCCCGTGCTGGGGGGGATGTCGATTGTGGTCTTTGGTTTAATTACAGTCGCTGGGGCACGTATCTGGGTTGTTAACCAGGTGGATTTCAGCAAAAGCAAAAACCTGTTAGTGGCTGCGGTGACGCTCATTTTAGGGGCGGGCAATTTTGGGATTGAAATTGGGTTTCTACGTTTGGATGGTATTGGCACTGCTACCTTTGGGGCCATTATTTTGCACGCTTTATTATCCTTGCGTCCAGAACCACAAACAGCAGAAAAATAAAACTTTTGTTTGAGGCTACGCTAACGCGAGTTGGCTATGTTAGAATTAAGTCTGCAAAACGTAGTTCACTCGCGCGCACTCGTCTGGTGCGCCTGTCTTTGACTTTTCCTGTTTTTGCCATCGAATTTTATCTGTTTGTCGCATAACGCGGCAGCGGTTTTTTTATTAATTCAGCGCTCCTGAATGCTTAGGAGCGCTTTTACTTGTTCATCTAGGTTAGCTATGTCTTCTATTCCTATCACCGTACAGGGTGCAAAGCTCATTGAGGCTGAACTCGAGCGCTTGAAAACTGTCGAACGCCCAGATGTCATTAATGCCATCGCTGAGGCACGTGCCCAAGGGGATTTGTCTGAAAACGCCGAATATGATGCTGCACGTGAGCGTCAGGCCTTTGTTGAGGGCAAGATTCGCGAACTCGAAGGCACGCTTTCTAACGCGCAGATTATTGATCCGGCAGATTTAGATGCGAATGACCAAATTGTGTTTGGTGCCACCGTCACCCTGCTTGATATGGAAAGCGAAGAAGAGGTCAAATATCAAATCGTAGGTGATGTAGAGTCCGACATCAGACAAGGCAAGATTTCTGTGCTTAGCCCCGTTGCGCGTGCCCTGATTGGTAAAACCGAAGGCGATGTCACCGAGGTTCAGACCCCTGGTGGCGTGCGCGAGTTTGAAATCATCGAGGTTAGCTACCGCTAACCACGGTTTGAAAATAGCTACTTATATAGTTATTTGTCTTTTTTCTTTTGAATTCGCCCAGACTTGGTCTTTTTTAGCCCCTGGGCGGCATATTTCTTGGGTGTATAAGGTTCATTTCGCCCGCGTCGCAAGGGGTTATGTAGCTCATTGTTCGGGGCGTTATCCAATAAAGCAGGTTTAAAGGGATTGCGTTTATATATGGTCAGCGTTTTCCCCAAATGATGGATAGGCTCGGCCTCAAGCGTCGTACAAATTTCTTGTAAATAGGCTTGTCTGACGCTGCGCTCGTCCTCGCTAATTCTAATTTTAATCAGCTGGTGCGCCTGCAAATGTGTATCAATTTCTTTGAGTACTGCTTCAGTGACCCCTTGATCACCAATCAGCACCACCGGCTTCAAATGATGGGCCAGAGCACGATATTCATTACGCTCAGAAGTTGTGATAGAGAGTTTTGGCATAAAAAAGTATAAGATAAAGGTATTATGAGTAGACGAAAAGGTTCTAATGCCTGGATGCAGCGCCATGTAAACGACCCCTACGTTAAAAAAGCGCAGCAACAAGGCTATCGCGCGCGCGCGGCATTTAAATTAATTGAGATCTTGGCGGCAGAGAATCTGTTGCATAAAGGTAACATTGTGGTCGACTTGGGAGCTGCGCCTGGCAGTTGGTCTCAGGTTGCACGTGAACGCCTCGTTGAGGATAGCGGACAAATCAACGGCCGTATCGTGGCATTAGACATATTGCCAATGGATCCCATTGACGGGGTAGATTTTATTTTAGGCGATTTTCGTGAACAAGAGGTACTCGATCAGCTCGAAGAAACCTTGGGTGGGCAAAAGGTTGATCTTGTGTTATCCGATATGGCCCCCAATCTATCAGGTATTGCAGTTGCAGATGCAGCACGTATAGAACATCTATGCGAGCTGGCATTGGACTTTGCTCGGGAACATTTACGCCCCAATGGAGCTCTAATCGTAAAGACCTTTCATGGGCGCGGTTACGCGCAAATTGTCGAGGCATTCAAACAGCAATTCAAAAGCGTCCAGGTGCGCAAGCCACAGTCATCACGTGATAGTTCCGCAGAGGTCTTTCTGGTGGGCAGAAGCCCAAGGAATTAAAACTTTTAAAACGTAGCCCTGGTTTTCAGGTAGAATGACTGTATAACGCACTTAGGCCTAGATCGGCCAAGTTAGACTTAGCAGGAGGTTGGCGTTGAACAACTCATTTTCAAAGGTGGCCATATGGATGGTCATCG
>DATGTW010000037.1:0-6211 GCA_035301625.1 Paenalcaligenes sp. | reverse complement strand
ACTGATAAGCAAGGCTGCATCTATATTTCGACGATGCTCCCAGATGGATTAGCTCGTTTAGCTCCATTGAGTTAATGCCAATAGGTGAGCTCGATTCTACCTGTACTTAACCGAGTAATGATTTGCATCAAAGTTTTAGCTGAAAAAGCTTTATCTTTGTGTTCTTATTTATTAGAATAACTGATAATCGTTATCATTCGTGTTCAGGCTTGTGCTTTAGACACCTTCTTTGCATTGGCTATTGGGCTTTATTTATAGGTAGAATTTATGCGTAGTAGTTCCCGTCGTTCTTTTTTAGATCAGGCCTTGTCTGCCTTTGTGCTTAGTGTTGGGCTGAGCGGTGTATTAATGGGCAGCAATATTGCTTATGCCCAAAACGAGCGTCAGCTCGACACTTCATATGGGGTAGTTAGTGTGTCAGGGCAGCCCGAGCGTGTAGTGGTCCTTGACGAAGGGGCGTTGGATACTGCGCTGAGTGTCGGTGTGCAACCGATTGCTGCGTTGGCCAGCCGTGGCGGTTCAGACGTGGCGCAATACTTGCAAGAGTATTTGACAGATCCTATAGAGATCGTGGGTACCGTTCGCGAACCGAATATCGAGGCTATTTTTCGTCTGCGCCCAGATTTAATTTTGGCTTCTGCCGAGACTAACGAGGCTTTGTACAAAAAGCTTAGCCGTATTGCGCCTACCGTAGTGCCTGAGCGAGAAAATACCTTTACTGATTGGAAAACGACAGTGCGCTTGTTTGGCTACGCTCTTGATAAAGAGAATGAAATAGAGAAAAAATTGGCCGATATTGATGAGCAGCTTGAGGCCATGCACGCTTATTGGAATGAGCCCCAGACTGTGTCTGTCGTACGGTGGAATCCACAGGGGCCCATTATGATGTCGGGCAAGTTATTTACAGGACAGCTTATTCGTGCGGCGGGGCTGGAAACTTTGCCATTGGCAAATGATTTGGGCCAACGGCCTCATAGCGATACTTTGAGTTTGGAAAACTTGGTTCAAATTGATGCTGATTGGCTGTTGTTAGCTTCTTTAACCGCACACGGTGAGGCGGCATTGATTGAGGCTCAAAAACAGCCTGTATTCCAGCGTTTAGCCGCTGTACAAAATGATCACGTTAAAGTTGTTGATGGTCAAGTGTGGAGCAGTGGTTATGGGCCTTTAGCCGCCGAGGTCATTATCGAAGATTTGGCACAATTGGCCAGCCAGTGATTATCGCGAGTGCATTTTTAGGCGATGAATATATCTATTAAAAAAAGCTGGGCAATAGGCACAGCAGCCCTGTTTCTGTGCCTATTGCTCAGTCTTTTGTTAGGCACCGGACAGGTTTCATTTCAGCGTAGTCTATCTTGGTTGTTGTCCGGTAACGATGAGCAAGCAAAATTTGTCATTCTTGAATTACGTGGTACACGGACTTTGTTAGGTGTTGTGGTGGGTGCTGCGTTGGCCGCCGCTGGCGCAGTGTTGCAGACCATGACGCGCAATCCTTTAGCTGAGCCAGGATTATTAGGGGTCAGTGCTGGGGCTTCCTTTGCAGTTGTACTGGCTATTTATATGGGTGCTTCAGCTGCCAGTGTAGGGTTGTGGGTTGCCGTCTTGGGCGCATTGTGCGGTTGTTTATTAGTGCTTGGCGTGAGCCGCGTATCCGGGGCCAGTCAGGACCCAGTGCGGCTTATTTTGGCAGGGGCCGCTTTTTCCGGCTTTTTATTATCGATCACCAGTCTATTTTTGCTTACTGATCAGCGTACAGCAGACGAAATGCGTTTTTGGTTGATTGGTGCGCTCGCTGGCCGGCCTACTGAAATGATTTTATGGGTTGCGATCGGGGTTGTGTGCGGTGTACTGCTCATTACGTTTAACTTACGTGCATTAGCTGCAATGGCTTTGGGTGAGCGCATGGCCCAGGGCTTGGGGCATAATCCCAAGCAGGTCCAGATCCTGACTGTTTTTGGGGTGGCAATATTGGTGGGTTGTGCAACGGCAGGGGCAGGTCCTATCGCTTTTGTTGGGCTGGTTGTCCCATTTTTAGTACGTGCTTTAGTGGGCGCAGATATACGGCGCGTTTTTTATTTGAGTTTATTGTTCGGACCCGTAGTAGTGGTTGGTGCCGATATTATTTCTCGTTTAGTAGTCGCTCCTTATGAGTTACCTGTGGGTGTAGTGACTGCCTTTGTTGGGGCGCCTATCTTAATGTACGTGGTGCGTCAGCGCCGTTTGCCTACATTGTGAGGGGGGTATTTTGACGGTTCGTATTCCTATTGCTTCCATGCCCAATACACACAGCTCTTCGGGGTCACTGTGGGTCCGCTTGAGGTACCACCCGTGGGTGAGTCTAGTAGGCATTTTTTTGTTGTTGATTTTGGTGGCATTTTATGCGCTCTATGTGGGCAATGAAGAAGAAGGTGTCGTAGGGGTATTGCTTGCGTTAATTGGCGGTGGGGATGATTTTTTAAGTTTTCTGATTTTTGAATTACGGGTACCACGCATCTTGGCAGCGATTATTGCTGGCGCGGGTTTAGGCGCAGGTGGCTGCCTATTACAGACGATGGCCCGTAATCGTTTGGCAACCCCAAATATTGTGGGTTTGGATAATGGAGCCACCGCTTTTGCCATTGCTTCTATCGTAGCTATCCCATTGAGTTTAGCGACACCTTTGTTGGCTTTAGTTGGGGCAGCCACCGCTGCTGCGCTGGCTTTTGGTTTAAGCGGTGGAATGGGCAGTAAAGGTTATCGGTTTATTGTGATGGGTGTGGGTATCGGAGCGGTTTTTGGTGCTGTGACTAATTTTATGTTGGCACGTACTGACATGGATAGTGCCAATGCAGCGTATCCTTGGACTGTGGGCAGTCTTAATGCCCGTCCCGAAGAGGCTATCTGGTGGATGCTTTTCTGCCTTGTTTTTTGTTTGCCTTTAGGCGCTTGGCTGACACGCTCATTAAATGTTATGCGGCTTTCTGACGAGGTTGCGATTAGTTTGGGCGTATCTATGCGTTTGACGCGTTGGATGACTATGGTAGTAACCGTATGCTTAACTGGTTTTGCTGTTGCGTTAACTGGGCCAGTAGGCATGATTGCTTTGGTGGCTCCTGAGGCTGCACGCCATCTAGTTGCGGCTAATCGCGTGTCAATATGGCATGCAGCGATTTTCGGTAGTTTATTTTTATTGCTCGCTGACCAGGTCGGACAGCGTTTATGGGCACCTATTGAAATTCCGGTGGGTTTAATTACTGCGGTGGTAGGTAGCCCTTATTTAATTTGGCTGTTGCTGCGTCGGCAGCCTCAGCAAGCGATATGAGTCCTTTAAAAACAGATATTTCTCAGTCAATTGATTTAGTGGCCAATGGCTTGAGTCTTGGGTACGGAGACAAAATTATCATTGATAATTTGGAAGCGCATTTTCCGCCCCAAAAGGTGACGGCCATTATTGGGCCCAATGGTTGCGGCAAATCCACTTTGCTGGCGGGGGTTTGCCGTGTGCTTAAACCTATCAGTGGCCGGGTAACTATTAATGGTCAATGTATCCATTCCATGCCAACACGTCGGGTAGCCCAATTATTGGCCCTGCTGCCCCAAGAGGCGCACGCTCCTCAGGGATTGACTGTTGAGGAACTGGTGCGTTTTGGTCGTCAACCACACCAAGGTCTGTGGCAGCGTTGGCGTCCCGAGGATGAGCAAATAGTACAACAAGCCATTCAGTTGGCATCGCTCCAAGAGCTGGCTCAGCGGCCATTAGACTTTATGTCAGGGGGGCAGCGTCAGCGTGCTTGGATTGCGATGACCATTGCCCAAAGCACCCCCTTGTTGTTATTAGATGAGCCTACTTCAGCTTTGGATATGGGTCACCAAATAGAGGTCTTTGAGTTGATCCGTCAGCTCGCACATCAGGGTAAGACTATCATTATGGTTGTGCATGATTTGGTTTCTGCATGTCGGTTTGCAGATCATATTGTGGCTATGAAAGATGGTCAGATTCTGGCAGCTGGGGCTCCTGAGCAAATTATTACCGCTGATTTGATCAAAGCGCTTTATGGTGTGCATTGTAAGGTGATTAAAGATCCCTATAATGGCACTATCATGCTTGGGGATGTACAAAGTGCATATCGACGCCAAAAAAATTTAAACGTGGCCTAAAAAACACATTTTATGGAGGCAGGCATGTCTTTGGTTATCATCGATGAGGATAGCTATCAAGTCGTGATTGATCTTGCTTATGCGACGGCACAAAATATCGCTGGACGCCCAGTTTACACACAAGCTCAGTGTGCATTGCACCGTGATGCGGCGAGGGCACTAAAATGTGCATCCGAGTATGCGCAATTGGCCGGACTTCAACTCAAGATCTTTGATGCCTATCGGCCGCAGGCTGCTCAGGACATCTTTTGGACGGTATTAGATGACCCAAGGTATGTTTCTGACCCTAGCCAGGGTTCAAACCATACCCGTGGTATTGCCGTAGACTTAACACTGATTGATAGCCAAGGTGAGCCATTGGATATGGGGACAGGCTTTGATGAAATGACTGAGGCATCACACCATCTGTATCCTCATCATGGTCCGCAGGTGCAGAAAAATCGATTTTTGCTGCTTGGAATTATGCAAAAGGCGGGCTTTCAGCCTCTGGCTACCGAATGGTGGCATTATGAGCTACCTAATCCCCACTTGTACCCTTTGATTCCTTCGCACCCAGTGGTTACTGTGGCTTTTTAAAAGGGTTTACCGCTATAGGGGAAATTGTAAAGACTTGCTAAACTGCCCTAATAAAAACATATAAATATGACTAAAGGAGACTTAATATGGGTGGTTTAATCAAGAGGAAACTGGTCAGTGCACTCAAGTTTTCTGGTGCGATTACTTTTGCTCTAGGCAGTGCTATTGTGGTGGCAGCAACACCCAAAGATACCCTGGTGATTGCTAAGACTGCAGATCCACAAACGTTGGATCCCGCCGTTACCATGGATAATAATGACTGGTCCATCACTTATCCTGCTTATCAAAACCTAGTGCGTTATAAAAAGGGGTCTACCGAGGTCGAGGGCGAGCTCGCCGAAAGTTGGACCGCATCGGATGATAATTTGGTTTGGACTTTCAAGTTGCGTTCGGGGCAGCAGTTCAATGATGGTGCAGATGTTGATGCCGAGGCTGTTAAATACACATTCGAGCGTTTGATGCGTATCAACCAGGGACCGGCCGAACCATTCCCCGAGGGGATGGAAATTGTCGCAGTTGACCCTCTTACTGTTGAGTTCCGATTACCGCGGCCTTTTGCTCCTTTTTTAAATACTTTGGCTAATAATGGTGCGGGTATTATCAATCCCATAGTCGAGGATGCCGAGGGTGGAGCCGATCAATTCTTGTCTGCCAACACAGCAGGTTCAGGCCCTTTTCAGTTAATCAAATGGGATCGTGGGCAAAACTTGGTTTTAGAAAAAAACCCTCACTATGGTGGTGACGAGCCTGCGCTTGAGCGCGTTGTATTTCGTGTCGTGCCTGAGTCCTCTGCACGGCGCTTGCAGCTGGAAAATGGTGATTTAGATATCGTTAATATGCTGCCTGTAGATCAGATTGAGGCTTTACAAAGCAAAGACGATCTGGTTATCCAAGAGGTTCCCTCATTATTGGTGACCTATTTGTATTTAAACAACCGGGACGGTTTATTTAGCGATATCAATGCCCGTCAGGCCATTACTTATGCAGTTGATTATGATGGCATCATAGAAGGGGTATTAAATAACCAAGGGCAGCGGATGACGGGGCCAATCCCCGAGGGCATGTGGGGCCACGATAAAAACATAGAGCCCGTAAAACAAGATCTGGATAAGGCCCAGTCTTATATTGATCAGGCATCCGGTGCCAAAGAGGCCGTGTTGCTATATTCAGATCGCGATCCCAACTGGGAGCCCATCGCACTGACCGTACAGGCTAATCTTGCTGCTTTGGGGGTTAATGTAAAACTAGAAAAATTAGCCAATGCCACGATGCGTGACCGCCTCGATAACGGGGATTTTGATATTGCGTTGGGTAACTGGAGCCCTGATTTTGCTGACCCCTTTATGTTTATGAACTATTGGTTTGATTCTGAACGGGGCGGGTTGCCTGGCAATCGCTCATTTTATGATAATCCCGAGGTCGACGTGCTCATTCGCAAGGCCGCTGAAATTAGCGATCAAGACGAGCGCGCTGAACTCTATGGACAAGCCCAAGACAT
>DATGTW010000036.1:0-2095 GCA_035301625.1 Paenalcaligenes sp. | reverse complement strand
ATGCCCAGCAGGCAACCCAACCAAGCCCTTATCACGGCGTGGGTCAAAAGCCATACCAGCAATAATCCCGATCCCCAACCCAACATCAACATAAGTCTTGATCACATCAGCATCAACAGCCTCGAGCACGATGTTGGGCTCGATGCAGGCATGCGCAAAAGTCTCATCAATAATGGGGCGGCCAGAAAATCGACGATCATAGGTCACAATGGGATATTGGGCGATACGCTCGAGTGTGAGCTCAGCGGCACGATTGGCTGGCAAATCAGCGAGCGGATGGTCAGGCGCCACCACCACAGTATGCTGCCAAGGGTACACCGGTAGAGCAACTAACCCGGGCGTCTCTGCCAAGGTTTCAGTGGCGATGGCCACATCAGCCCGCTCATGTCGCACCATCTGTGCTAAATGCGGTGGGCTGCCCTCGGAAAGAATCAGATGAACCTTGGGGAAACGCTCACGGAATTTTGGAATCACACGTGGCAACAGGTAACGCGCCTGCGCATGAGTACATGCAATCGTCAAGGTTCCAGAATCATGACGTGCATATTCCGCACTGACCTTTTTAAGATTTTCCACCTCACTCATGATGCGATCAATAACCTCTGATACATCACGCCCAGGCTGCGTTAACCCGCGGATACGTTTTCCGTGACGCTCAAAAATTTTGATGCCTAGCTCGTCCTCGAGCTCGATAATGGCTTTGGATACCCCTGGTTGCGAAGTATGCAAAGCGCGCGCCGCATCGGTTAGATTGTAATTACGTCGAATCGCTTCGCGGACAAAGCGAAACTGCTGCAAATTCATAGGTTTCTCCTTATTAAGCCGCTATTATATGGAATAAGAAGGGCGACTTTTATTCCATTTTGTTATATGCATACAGCCCCAAGTCATTCAGAAAACTCAAACAACTGAGCTCAAAACACCAACTTTATTGCTCCTCAGTCACCAAGCTCAAGCCATTGGTGCTGGCTCTTTAGGCGGTTTAGGTTTTTTAACGCGTAAACGATGCCACAACAACACCACCATCAGCAAAGCAAAGAATAGATGCACTAACCACAAACCCACCTCGAAGGGCAGTACCCCTTTATTAATCCACCCTCGGGACAGATTAATCAAATTCATATAAAGCAATGCAATTAAACCTGCTATTAGAACATCCCCGCCTCGCCCCAGACGTGGATTGACCACACCCAACGGAATGGCCAGCAGAGCTAAATTCAACGCTGCCAAAGGCATCGCCAGACGCCACATCAGGTGTGCTTGAGAACCCTGATCAAATTTGTCGATTAAGGATGTTGTTGGACGCGCTTTCAGCTGTCGTTCGGCCTGGGCGCGTATCGCTTCGGAATCTGTGTCCTCATCACGATTCTCCATACGCACTCCATAGCGCTCAAAACGAAACAACTGAGCATCCCCTTCTCCAGGGGTCAAATCATAGCGATGCCCATCCCGTAATACCAAAAACCGATCACCATTGTCTGCAATTTCTGTGTACGCGCTTTCAGCTGTAATCAGATGATGCCATTCCTCGCCTAATACACGGACCACCACCTGCCCTAATTCATCACCCTCTTGGAGCGGCTCTTCACTAAAAAAGACCCGATCACCGCCTTCAGTTTCAATAAACTCACCAGTACTGACTTTACTAAGATCTGAGCGTAGCTCATAGCGCTGGTGATATTCAGCGATTTGTCGATAAGCCCATGGAGCACCGTATAACGTCAAAGACGAAACCACTAAAGACAATGGAATAGCACAATACAAAATCGGCCGAATCCAGTTGGCTAAAGATAAACCACTAGCAAACCACACTACCATTTCGGATTCCCGAAAACTACGAGTGACTGTAGTCAAGACAGCAATAAACAACGATACCGATAAAATTACAGGCAGCGCTGTCACACTCGAGAAAAATGCCAACCCCAGAACCACCTCGGCACCGATCTGCCCGCTAGCAGCATCCCCGAGCAAACGCACAATCAACACGCTTAGCCATACAATGATCAGGGTAGACAAGACCACCCCACCATGGCTTAATATTTCAGAGATTACGCTTCGTCTAAACAAAGACATAGACTACACTCATACAAGACAA
>DATGTW010000035.1:0-4309 GCA_035301625.1 Paenalcaligenes sp. | reverse complement strand
CTTTTTCTCGAGCAAGATCATCTTGTATCGGTCGTCTGCCTTGGCCACAACCTCGCTGTTAGAGCCACTGAGCAGATTTTTTAATTTCAGGCGCACGACGGCGGTGTTACGCCCTGATTTGTTGTATTCGGCGCGCTCGATAATCATGGGCTCGCTGTTGACCTCGATAATATTGCCGCTGCGTAATTCTTGTGCTGTTTTCATTTTGGTAGAGACTCCGATAAATAGCGTCTAGATGCAATTAAATATTGTGTCTAGCTGCAAATGACTATCTGTATTTTATCAGAATGCCATCGATTAGCGCATACTAGTGCGAGTTTAATTTCTGCCTACAAAATTGTATTAAATGACTGCTGAGTGGTTCTTGTGCCCTCAGTCTATGCACCTCGTGGCGTATACATTGTTGCCAACGCCGTAAGGGTGCAGGCGCTAGGGCGGTAATATCTAAATTATGGGTATACACTCGCTGCGGGACATTTGAATTCCATTGCCAGAATAGTTTTTGTGCCGCATAGGGTAAATCTAGTCTTTGTAACCAGGCCCGTAATTTAATCAGATGGGTGCACTCACTTTGTGGGTAAGGCTGCCATATAAAAGGTCGTTGTGCCCATAGGGCGCGCACCCATGAGTCCTCGCCACGCACAAAATTGAAATCGGTGCTCCACAATAAGTGATCAAAGTGTTGCTGACTCACAAAGGGCAGTCGTATCAGGTTTATTGTGGGGGCATGAGTAGAAGCAGGTTTTAAGTGTGCGGGCTCGCTAGAGTCAGGCATTGTAGAGCGCAAAAGTTGCTGGGCATTTTGATAGTGCACATCCTGATCAGCGGCAAACAATATAGTAGTCGGTGGGATAGGCTCCTGCTGTAGTAATGACTGTAAAAGCGCTGAAACCGGAGCATGTGGGTATTGGAAGATGAAAAAAACCGTGCTCGATGCTAATTGGTGCGTGCTGGTGGGGTCTAGCTGCAGGGGAATGGCCAGACGTTGCCATTGGGTTAGTCGTGTTTGAGATTGCCAGTACTGCACCTGTGAGAGCAGATCTGGTTGCCTCAGTAGTCCCCCTGTGTTTTCTGTAAAACCAGGGTAAAAATAATATTTTTGTGCCTGTAATCCATCGGCATATCCCGGTAGGCCGTGAAAATCACTCACCCATTTTTCAGCGCTCAGGTGATCTAAAACTATCCATAGATGATCAGCGGTCAATTGCGTGCGCACCGCGGCAGGGATTCCCCCTGCAAAAGCCTCTATAACTATCGGGTGAGGCTTTGGCCAGTCGCTATTTTCCAGTGCATTATTTGCAGCAGGCCATGGGTGGACCGTTAGTTTACGGTGACCTGATGATGCATTACTAGGCAACCCGGCCGCTGTTATCTGATTGTTTTGTGCGGTGATTTTTTGCAGGGTGGGTAGGTCGTCTATCCACAGCCGGACTTCAGCATAAAAGGGGGCACCGCTTAGTTCTTTTGCTAAACGCCAGCAAACCCCAGCATCGCCAAAATGATCAATGACGCGGCAAAAAATATCAAATTTCAGCATGCTGCCTCTTGGAGCTCGGAGAATTAAAAATAGCTATTGCTAACAGTTCTAATTTAACAGGGCAATTTTTGCCGAAAAAAAGCCCCTGCGCAAATATATTGCATGCAGGGGCTATGCGGGTATTTATAAACCCATTTATACCGAGTCGGCGATTTCCTTGAACTCTTCGATTTGATCAAAGTTCATATAACGGTAGATGTCATCGCGATCTTGTTGCAAGACACCGACGTCCGCCAGGTATTCTTCTTTGGTGGGTATGCGACCCAGATGTGAGCAAACGGCAGCCAGCTCGGCCGAGCCCAGGAACACATTGGCGTCCTTGCCCAAACGGTTGGGGAAGTTACGTGTGCTAGTGGACATGACAGTCGCGCCGTCACGTACGCGGGCTTGGTTACCCATGCATAATGAGCAACCCGGCATTTCCATGCGTGCCCCAGCAACCCCTAGCACACCATAGTGCCCTTCTTCGGTGAGCTGTTGTTGATCCATTTTGGTTGGTGGAGCCACCCACAGACGTGTGGGCAGGTTGCTTTGGCTTTCGAGCAAACGCGAGGCTGCACGGAAGTGACCAATGTTGGTCATGCAGCTACCAATAAATACCTCGTCGATGGTCGTGCCAGCGACGTCTGACAGGGTTTTGATGTCGTCAGGGTCATTGGGGCAGGCGACCAAGGGCTCGTGGATTTCATTGAGATCAATTTCAATCACGGCGGCATATTCGGCGTCCTCGTCGGGCTCGAGCAGTTGTGGATCCTCGAGCCATTTTTCCATGGCCTCGATGCGACGACGCAGGGTGCGTTCGTCTTCGTAGCCATTGGCGATCATCCACTTGAGTAGGGTGATATTACTGTTTAGGTACTCAATGATGGGCTCTTTATCTAGGCGCACGGTACATCCAGCTGCAGAGCGCTCGGCCGACGCATCACTGAGTTCGAAAGCTTGTTCGATTTTGAGATCAGGCAGTCCTTCGATCTCGAGGATGCGCCCCGAAAACACGTTGACCTTATTTTCTTTGGCAACGGTTAATAAACCGTTCTTGATGGCGTAATAGGGAATGGCATTGACCAAATCGCGCAGGGTTACGCCAGGCTGCATCTCGCCCTTAAAGCGTACCAATACGGATTCTGGCATATCCAAAGGCATTACCCCTGTAGCTGCAGCAAAGGCAACTAACCCGGAACCCGCGGGGAAGCTAATGCCGATGGGGAAACG
Organism: Paenalcaligenes sp.; assembly: GCA_035301625.1. Lineage (GTDB taxonomy): Bacteria > Pseudomonadota > Gammaproteobacteria > Burkholderiales > Burkholderiaceae_B > Paenalcaligenes. The sequence goes on along the minus strand of DATGTW010000035.1, from coordinate 1,560 downwards.
GGTGTGTGAGTCACCACCAGTACCTACTGTATCGGGCAGCAACATACGGTTGAGCCACGAATGAATGATTCCATCACCAGGGCGTAGTGAAACGCCACCACGGGTGCTGATGAAATCAGGCAGTTCGTGGTGCATTTTGACGTCAACGGGTTTGGGGTAGGCCGATGTGTGGCAGAAGGACTGCATCACTAAATCGGTAGAAAAGCCCAAACATGCTAGGTCTTTGAGCTCATCACGTGTCATGGGGCCAGTGGTATCTTGGCTGCCCACGGTGGTCATGAGAGGCTCGCAGTAAGTACCTGGGCGAATGCCTTGGCCCTCGGGTAGACCGCAAGCGCGTCCCACCATTTTTTGTGCCAGGGTAAAGCCTTTGCCACTGTCTTTGGGTTGTTCGGGCAAACGGAATAGATCCGTGGGCCCCATATCCAAGGCTTCGCGTGCGCGGGCGGTCAGGCCACGGCCAATGATCAACGGGATACGGCCACCGGCGCGAACCTCGTCAAATAAAACCTGGGATTTTAGCTTGAACTCGGCAATGACCTCGCCATCTTTGAGGGCTTTGCCTTCGTAGGGGCGCAACTCAATGACATCACCCATTTGCATTTTGGTGACATCTAATTCAATAGGCAGTGCACCGGCGTCTTCCATGGTGTTGTAAAAAATGGGTGCAATACTACCGCCCAAGCAAACACCGCCAAAACGCTTGTTGGGTACGTAGGGGATGTCTTCGCCGGTATGCCACAGCACCGAGTTGGTTGCAGATTTTCTAGATGAACCGGTACCCACGACATCACCGACATAAGCCACTAGGTGGCCTTTCTCTTTGAGGGCTTTGATTTTTTCGATCGGTCCGACCTCGCCAGGGACATCAGGTTCGATGCCTGTGCGTGGGTTTTTGAGCATTGCCAGAGCGTGCAACGGGATGTCGGGACGACTCCAGGCATCGGGTGCGGGTGACAAATCATCTGTGTTGGTTTCGCCACCGACTTTAAACACAGTGACGGTCAAGCTCTCGGGTACCTCGGGGCGGCTAGTAAACCATTCGCCATCGGCCCAGCTTTGCAGGACTTCTTTGGCATACGCATTGCCGGCATCAGATTTTTCTTTGACATCGTGGAAAGCGTCAAACATCAACAAGGTGTGTTTGAGTGCTTCGGCCGCAGTGGGTGCCAACTCGTCATTATCCAGTAGTTTGATCAAGGGTGCGATATTGAACCCCCCAAGCATGGTCCCCAGTAAACGGGTGGCGTGTTCGGGATCAATAAGCTCGTTTTTTTCTTCGCCAAAAGCCAGAGCAGCCAGATAAGAGGCTTTGACCTGGGCGGCGTCATCGACCCCGGCAGGGACACGATGTGTTAATAATTCGAGCAAAAACTCAGCCTCGCCAGCAGGCGGGTTTTTGAGTAGTTCAATCACCTGGGCAGTTTGTTGTGCCGTCAGTGGAAGGGGGGGAATGCCTAACGCGGCGCGTTCGGCAACGTGTTGGCGATAAGATTCCAGCATGTTGCGGCCTATTTAAATAAAAATGGATGAAAAATGATGCGATTTGGGGGTACATTG
>DATGTW010000034.1:0-13514 GCA_035301625.1 Paenalcaligenes sp. | reverse complement strand
GTAGCCTAAGCAATCTTTAGTGCACAGGTTAAAATAGGTAACTTTACAAATCATTCTAAATACTTGGTAGCAAATTATGGCAGGTCATAGTAAATGGGCAAATATTCAGCACCGTAAAGGGCGCCAAGACGCCAAACGGGCCAAAGTCTGGACACGTATTATCCGTGAGATTCAGGTCGCAGCACGCGATGGTGGGCCTGAAGTAGAGAGCAACCCGCGCTTGCGCCTGGCATTAGACAAGGCTGCTGCCGCCAACATGCCCAAAGACAATATCGAGCGCGCAGTACAACGCGGCGCTGGATTAATCGATGGACAAAACTTTGAAGAAATACGTTACGAAGGATACGGTGTAGGCGGCGCCGCAGTTATCGTAGACTGCATGACCGACAATCGGACGCGTACTGTCGCTGAAGTGCGCCATGCCTTTAGCAAGCACGGGGGCAATCTGGGCATTGATGGCTCGGTTGTGTTCCAATTTAAACACTGCGGTCAATTTATTTTTGCACCAGGCACCAGCGAGGAAGCCGTCATGGAGGCCGCACTCGAGGCCGGCGCCGAGGATGTCATCACCGACGAAGAGGGGCTCATCGAAGTCATTTGCGAGCCCGCAGACTACGAAGAGGTGAAAATGGCCTTCGAGGCAGCCGAGCTGACCCCCGAGGTACAAGAAATCGTCATGAAAGCTCTCAATGAAACCGAGCTCGAGGGCAAAGAAGCAGAAACCATGAAAACCATGCTCGAGGCCCTCGAATCATTGGACGACGTCCAAGAGGTTTACACCACAGCAGTTATGGATGAGACAGAATAATCGGGTACGCCCGTTCGCTCAATCTTTAGGACATCAGAGACTAACAGACACTATGAAACTACTGGTTATCGGCGCAGGCGGCCGTGAACATGCCATCGCTTGGCGTCTAACGCAATCACAACGGGTGACCCGAGTCTATGTTGCCCCTGGCAACGGCGGCACGGCGCAGGCCGAACGCATGGAAAACCTGCCTCTGCATAGCAACGAAGATTTGGTTGCCTTTGCCAAGGACAATGATATTGCTTTTGCTGTAGTTGGCCCCGAAGCCCCACTGGCCAATGGGGTGGTTGATGCTTTTCGCGCTGCCGGTTTACGTATTTTCGGTCCCACTCAGGCCGCTGCTCAGCTAGAGAGCTCAAAAGAGTATGCCAAGGACTTTATGCAGCGTCATAATCTTGACACAGCGCAATACCAAAGCTTTACCGATGCCCAGGCTGCCAAAGATTATGTTACCGAACAAGGGGCACCTATCGTGATTAAAGCCGATGGCTTGGCTGCTGGCAAAGGGGTTGTCGTTGCCGAAACTCTAGAGCAAGCCCATGCTGCCATTGACAGCATGCTTGATTCCGGCGAATTTGGCCAAGCTGGCGCACGTGTCGTTATCGAAGAGTTTCTCGAAGGCGAAGAAGCCAGTTTTATTGTCCTTTGCGATGGACAAAATGTTTTACCCATGGCTACCAGTCAAGACCATAAACGCCTGCTGGATGCCGATCAAGGGCCCAATACAGGGGGTATGGGCGCATACTCACCAGCCCCTATTGTTTCGCCGACTTTGCATAACCGCATCATGCGCGAAATCATTTATCCCACAATCCAAGGTATGGCCCGCGAAGGACACCCCTACACGGGTTTTTTGTATGCCGGTTTGATGATTGGCGATGGCCCCGACAGCACCCGCCCCATCAAATTACTCGAATACAACTGCCGCATGGGGGACCCCGAGGCCCAACCCATCATGTTGCGCCTTAAAAGCGATCTAAGTGAGATTTTTGAACAAGCCCTCGAAGGTCAGCTGGACCAGGCTACTATCGACTGGGATCGGCGGGCTGCTTTAGGTGTTGTCATGGCCAGTGCAGGCTACCCTGAACAGCCGCGCAAGGGAGATGTCATCCAACCCCTACCCCAAGATCTAGATGATCGGATTATCTTCCACGCTGGCACTGCCCTTGAGGACGAGGTGCTAAAAACAGCAGGTGGTCGCGTCCTATGCGTCACCGCCCTAGGAGACTCTTTACGTCGCGCCCAAGAGGCAGCCTACGCCACGGCCACACAAGTACATTTTGACGGCAAGCAGTTCCGTTCAGACATTGGCTGGCGTGCACTGAAAGGACAATCCAACCAATAGGTTTTGCATGAGCATTCCCATTTCTTTAGCACACGATTATTTTTTAGATCTACAAAACCGTATTGCCCAGCGACTCAGCCTGGCTGACGGCACCAAATTTAACACCGATCGCTGGACCCGCGAAGAAGGCGGTGGCGGGATTTCGCGCTATCTGGAAAACGGCCCACTTTTTGAACGTGGCGCCGTGCTCTTTAGCCACGTAAAAGGCGAACACCTACCCCCATCAGCAACGGCACAGCGCCAAGAACTCAAAGGGCGCCCCTGGGAGGCCATGGGCGTATCATTGGTTTTACATCCTGTAAATCCGTATGTGCCCACTACGCACATGAATGTGCGTCTTTTTGTTGCCCACGCCCAAGACGATCAAGAGCCAGTATTCTGGTTTGGGGGCGGCCTGGACCTAACCCCTTACTACATCTACGAAGAGGATGCCCGACATTTTCACCAAGCGTGTTCGGATGCTTTAGCTCCCTTTGGAGATGATTATTACAATCAATATAAAAAGTGGTGTGACCAGTACTTTTACCTCAAGCATCGCGATGAAACTCGCGGCATCGGCGGTATTTTCTATGATGACCTAAACACCCCTGATTTTGACCATTGCTTTGGCCTGACAAAATCCGTGGGTGACCATTTTCTTAAAGCTTATATGCCCATTGTGGAAAAACGTCGCCACCAACCTTACGGAGCGCGCGAACGTGATTTTCAGGCTTATAGACGCGGTCGTTATGTAGAGTTTAACCTTGTCCTCGACCGAGGCACGACTTTTGGGTTGCAGTCCGGTGGACGCACTGAATCCATTTTGCTATCAATGCCTCCAATGGCTCAATGGCGTTATCAATGGCACCCCAAGGCAGATACCCCTGAGGCCAAACTTTACGAGTATCTGCACCCGCGCGAGTGGCTATGAACAAAGTGGGTCTCTTGGGCGGTAGTTTTGATCCCGTTCACAAGGCGCATATTGCTTTGGCCAAGCGCGCTGTCGATGCATTACAACTGGATAGACTAGAGCTGATTCCGGCAGCTAACCCTTGGCAGCGTGCCCCTTTAAAAGGCAGTGCTGAACATCGTTTGGCCATGCTACAGCTAGCCATCGATCATAATCCGATCCTGCATATCAACCCTATCGAGCTTGAGCGTACTGGGCCTACTTATACGCTTGATACCTTGCAGCAACTACCCACAGATGCCCAGTACTACTGGGTACTGGGCAGCGACCAATTGCAAAACTTTCACACTTGGCAGGGTTGGCAAGAAATCCTGCAGTACGTTACTTTAGCGGTTGCTCAACGCCCCGGCGCGACGATACAACCTGCGGCCGAGCTTTCTGCATATCTACAAGCCAACGGTCTCACGCTTGAGACCATTGATTTCGAGCCCATGGACATCTCGGCAACCGAGATTCGAAGCCGTTTAAAACAACATCGCTCAACTGACGGCTTGCTCGAGCCAAAGGTTCAGCAGTACATTAAGAGACATCAACTTTATTTATAATAGGTTACACAAGCCCTACATGAACTTAAAACAGCAAGAGAAAATCGTTTTAGATGCCCTTGAAGACCTCAAGGGCCACGACATACGTGCATTTGACACACGTCCGCTGACCAGTCTTTTTGACCGAGTATTTATTGCTACCGGAACATCTAATCGCCAAACGCGCTCGATGGCCAATGAGGTTGTCCGTCAAGCCAGAAAATATGGTCTGCACGTAATCGCCATCGAAGGCGAAAACGAAGGCGAGTGGGTACTCATTGATTTAGGTGATATCGTTGTGCATTGCATGCAGGCAGCTATTCGTGACTATTATCAGCTTGAGGACTTGTGGGGAGATCACCCATTGGATCTGGACACGATGCGCGCATCTGCTTTGCCCGTGGAAAAAAACGCGGGCGATTCGCAGTAATTTTATCTCGAGCATATAGTTCACAGCCAGCATGATCAGCTTATATCTTGCCTCAGCCAGCCCACGACGACATGAAATACTAAGTCAGCTCAACATCCCGCACCAGGTTTTACGTGTACCAAGCCCTGCGGGCGAGGATGAGCCCATACTGGCTGGAGAATCACCCGAACGCTATACAAAGCGTACGACCCAAGATAAATTGCAACGGGCTCTCGAATGGATAAAAACACAAAGCCTCGCTGACGACCTTCCGGTCCTATGTGCAGACACCTGCGTCGCACTGGATAATGAGATCCTGGGCAAACCACACAACAAAGAGCATGCCCAGCAGTTTTTAAAGCGCATGTCTGGTCGCGCGCATCATGTCTACACTGCCCAAGCGCTTGGTTACCGAGGACAAATCTTTAGCACCCTGAGTGTCAACAAGGTTTTTTTTCGCGATTTGGCGCTGACTGAAATTCACGCCTACTGCAACACCAACGAGCCATTTGGCAAGGCTGGGGGCTACGGCATCCAAGGCCAAGCCAGTTATTTCATCGAGCGCTTAGAGGGCCGCTACAGCGCTGTTATGGGCTTGGATATTTTTGATTTATACCAGCTATTTAAACAAGCTGGGCTCGAGCAACTGTGCTTTAATCCAGTTTAATACACGAGTAAATAAAAACAGGGCCAGCAGCGGTGTTGACCTCTGCCAGCCTTAGCCCGCAAAAAATGCGACTATTACGCTATCGCGCCAGCCATAGCAACCATTTGAACAAGATCGCCTGCATCTCTTTTTTGCCATGTGTTTGGCCATTAAGCACGTAATTCTCCGCTCCTTGGTCATATTGCAAATCAATCTTTAAGGCTTCATCCTTGAACTCGATGAGGTTGAGTTGCTGCCCCTCTTTGATAAAAGTATCCAGTAATAGGCGTAGCATGGCACCTTTCACGCCTTTTTCTTGACTCACCACGTCCTGGAGTACTGCCGGCGGTACATTGGCCTTAAATGCAGCCTTTTCTAATTCATCGCCCATGCGAGGTGCCAACTCAAAGAATCCCGAGAACCGTGCTTTCCCCCCCTCATTAACCCAATTCAGCTCCTCTATCGTATAACGCGGATGAGCAGCCAAACCTTTTAGCCAAAGGTCATCACGCTCTTGCTCTGAAAGCTCGGCAAAAGCACGGGCGCTAATTGCCTCGGCAATGCGTTCAAGCTGTAAACGTACATCAAAAGCCCCTAGAGTAATCCCATCATTGATGATGATTTCTTTGGCACTAGCCTGAGCACTTAAGTCGAACAGGCCCTCTTCGCGTTGTTGAATCAGCTCTAAGGAAAAACGATCGGCACGAACTCGGGTATCATCATGCCACTCGAGTTCATCAGCGCCAACAAACATATGACCATCAAAAAGAGACTCAGGGTCAGTGGTAATCCACTGTACCTGGGGCTCTATCATATGAAAGACCTCTTGATTTTTCTCGTATGAAAGTGCAGGTGCTGACGCCTTGAGCTGATAGAGCCCTTGGCCAATACTTTTTATATCGAGCTCGCCAGAACCCAATACAAAGTGTTCTGCTGAACCCTCATAGGTCAGTGCTGCCCACTGCCACAGGCTATTAAAACTGCCATCCCAATCAATTTCAGTGGTCATGCGCAAGGGTTCTTTGCCATGGCTCCACTCAAACAGCGCCTTGCCTGCCCCTTGATTGAGCAAACGCATATCGCTGTAGGCCATGACTGGCACCCACTCTTGTTCGCGTAAACGCGCCCAAGGCCACGGACCGTGTTGTAGGTCATCCTCGAAAACATACCGCTTAATCAGAGGCCCCCGAGACCACGTCAATGTTAGCAAACGCTGTGAGCGCCACACACCACGATGCAGCGTGTCCAACTCGAGCTGAACATGCTGATCGGGATAACCATCAGCGGTAAGCTCTTGTAAATGCTCATTGAGATATTGCACCTGGGCTACAGAGATGCGCTCGGCCCGTTCACCTACCCACCAAGACACCACCCCGTGCACCACGAGCAGTGCCAGGACAACTACAAAAAAATAAAATTTTTTCTTATGCTTCATATCATACGCGCCATGAGCGTACCACTGTTAATTTTCCAGGGTCTCACGCTGCGCGATTTTGCGGGACAACTCGCGTGGCAAGGGGAAAGAAACCTTTTCCTCTACCCCATCCAAAGTGCGTACCGAATGAGCACCTAGCTCGCGCAGGCGGTCAATCACCTGCTGTACTAACTTTTCGGGTGCAGAAGCCCCTGCTGTCACACCGATGCGTTCGCCATGCTGCAACCACTCGGATTGAACCATGGCTGGGTCATCCAACAGATAGGCGGGCGTGCCCTCGCGCTCGGCGACTTCACGTAAACGATTTGAGTTAGAACTATTGGTGCTACCCACCACTAATACCACATCGCTCTGAACTGCCATTTTCTTAACAGCATCCTGGCGATTCTGGGTAGCGTAGCAAATATCACTCTTTTTGGGCTCAACAATTCCAGGGAAACGCTGACGCAAGGCCTCTGCCACCTGATGAGCGTCATCTACGGACAGCGTGGTCTGAGTGACAAATGCCAAATGTTCGGGATTTTTAACCTGAAGGGCTTGGACATCCTCGACAGTTTCTACCAGATACATCCCATCATCAGCCTGACCCAATGTGCCGGCAACCTCGGGATGACCACGGTGTCCAATCATAATGACCTCGCGACCATCACGCCTCATGCGGGCAACTTCTACGTGCACCTTGGTGACCAAGGGGCAAGTCGCGTCAAAAACCGTCAATCCACGGCGCTCGGCGTCTTCACGCACTGCTAACGATACTCCGTGCGCGGAAAAGACTACGATAGCACCCGCAGGCGCCTCGTCAAGCTCTTTGATAAAGATCGCACCTTTTTTGCGTAAATCCTCGACCACAAAGCGATTGTGCACGATCTCATGACGCACGTAAATAGGCTTGCCATGAAGCTCTAGCGCACGCTCAACAATATCGATGGCCCTGTCTACACCGGCGCAAAAGCCACGCGGCTGCGCGAGCGTAATATCAAAAATCTTTTGTGTAGATTGCTGTGTCATAGTATTCCTAAAATTTTGACGTCTAAACGAATTTGAGCGCCCGCCAAGGGATGATTGAAATCAATTAAAGCTTGATCATCTTGCCATTGCTTGAGTACACCAGCATAACGCTGGGCGGTTGGCGCTACAAACTCAACCGTATCGCCGGGGTTAAAACTGGCATCGTCACTAGCATTTTCCAGCACCTGCGCGCGCGAGACCCACTGTACTAATGCTGGATTGCGCTCGCCATAAGCCTCTGCAGGGTCGACCTCAAAACTATAATCGCCGTGGTCGGGTAATCCCAGCAGGCACTGCTCAAGTCCTGGTGCCCATTGTCCGACACCTAACTGTAATGTTGCCGGACGCATACTGAAAGTATCAACAAAGACCGTACCAGCAACCGCTCCATTCAGCACAGTAATGCGGTAATGCAAAGTGACAAACGAATCCTCGTGGATGTTTTTATCCCGAGCAGCCCCATTTTCGTTCACGTTGTGACATCCTTTAGTGTGATTGTTCCACTGATATTTTATACGTGCAAGATGAAGCCTCAAAGGAAAACATTTTCAACCTTGAAACCCCGTGAGCGCCTGCTTAGCTATGGTGCCCGGGTGCTCAGTGATGCCGAGCTACTGGCTGTGCTGTTACGAACCGGCAATAGCCAAAAAGGAGTCGTCCAATTTGCTCAGCATTTACTCGAACATTTTGGCGGTCTTAGACAGTTATTGCATGCAACACCACAACAACTGATGGCTCAGCCGGGGATTGGCAATGCCAAGGCCTGCGAAATACTGGCTGTCAGCGAGCTTAGCCGCCGCTCTATTGAACAAGAACTCAAAGAAACACCTGGATTTACCCAAACACGCGTGGTCAAGCGCTACTGCATCGCCCATTTGGGGCATCTAGCAGTGGAACACTGTATTGCAATATTCCTAAATACCCAATTGCAGCTCATCACGACCAAGGTCTTGGCCAAAGGCACCCTAAATCAGGCGCATGTTTATCCACGAGAAGTGGTCAAGGCTGCCTTGAAGCATCATGCCGCAGCAGTTATTCTAGCTCATAACCATCCCTCTGGGGCGCGCGAAGCGAGCGCTGCCGATATTGCATTGACACAACACCTGATAAAAGCATTGGCATTGGTCGATATTCGTCTGGTTGATCACGTCATCGTCGCGGCCAATCACGCTACCTCGATGGCAGAAGAGGGGCTGCTGCTTTAAGGCAGCACGCTTTATGCTTGGCAAATCAGGTTTTTGTTGTTATATTTATTTGATTTTAAACTTAGCGTTTTTGCGCGGCAAGTGTTAAGCCCGTTTGGGATGTGCTGGCCAGCTTTTTGGCCCAATAATATTGGTTTGCGCGCGCGTTTTAGCTATTATAGGACAAGGCCATGAAAGCAGATATTCACCCAGAATACCGCGAGGTAGTATTCCTCGACCAACAAACCGGCAAAAAAATCATCACCCGCTCGACGGTGCAAACCCGCGAGACCATCGATGTCGATGGCAAGACGTACCCTGTTTATAAGTGTGATGTCACCTCGGATTCGCATCCATTTTACACCGGCTCCCAGGCCCGCGCGGTTGAGACCGGTCGCGTTGAGCGCTTCCGCCAACGTTTTGCGCGTACCGCTGGGGCTATCAAGAAAAACTAATTCTTGCTACCCAATCATAAAAGCAGCCTCAGGCTGCTTTTTTTAGGCCATTTATAGTGAATCAGACCCTGCAGCGCACCACACCGGCCCGATTAACTGAGCAGGCGGCAACCAAATTGCCGCGCCTGCTACTTGTGGCCGTGGGTCTGGTCTATATTCTGGCAGGTTTGTTTTTTCGTGACCCATGGAAAAGCGACGATGTGATTGGCATCGCCACCATGCTTAGTATGCTTCAAGAGCATTCTGGTAGCTGGCTGTTGCCTGCCATCGGTGACTTTCCCTATCCCCAAGATGGCCCGCTCGCCAGTTGGATAGGGGCTGTTTCAATTATATTATTTGGGCCTTTTTTCGAGCTTTTTCTGTCCCCTCTTGATGCGGCAATCACCGCGGCTCGCCTACCCAACATTCTTTGGTTTCTCATTCTGACCTTTTGTTTTTGGCGCGCTTTATTTATTTTGGCCCAAACAAAGGGAGCACAACCTTTGGCCTTGCCCTTTGGAGGAGAACCCAACCCGCGTGACTATGCGCGCATGATTGCCGACGCCGGCCTACTACTCTTGGTGGCGACAGTTGGCATTATCTGGAGGGTCCACGAAACATCAGCAGTGCCACTGAGTTTAGCTCTCATTGCTCTACTCTTTTTTGGTTGGGCACTGATGCCACGCCATGCCCGCATCGCCACGTTATTGCTCGGCCTCTCGCTCGGAGCCAGTTTCCTTAATCGTGGCCTCATCGGTTTTATCCCACTTTTACTGAGTAGTTTCGTTGTTTTTGCCTTTTTGCAGCCTTTTGTGCGCTATCGACGTCACTTTCTGCTAAGCCTACTGATTGCAGTAGTGATGATTTTGTTATGGTGGCTGCCTGCATGGCAACAGGACGACCTTTGGATACACAACTGGTGGCAGTGGCACCTCAATCAATTCAAAGACTTTAACGGCTACGCGCTAAGCAGCAGCGCGCGGGATTTACTGTGGTTTTTATGGCCCACCTGGCCCCTGGCTATCCTGGCATTGTGGAATTGGCGCAATTGGTGGACAGCCCCCCATATTGGCCTGGCAACTGTATTAGCTTTTTTTGGGTCCGTACTAGTACTGAGTATGCCCCAAGCTTTTGAGCCCGAGTATATTTTCTTGGCCCTGCCCAGCGCTGTGCTAGCCGCCTTTGCCCTTCCCACTTTACGCCGTGGCGCCATCAACGCCTTAGACTGGTTTGCCGTGATGTGCTATTCACTCACAGCGGCCACAGTCTGGCTTGGCTGGATTGCACAGCAAAGTGGCTGGCCCCCTAAAATTGCCCGCAGCATTCATCGCCAAACCGAAGGTTTCCATTCTGAAATCCTGTGGTTCGCTTTAATTACCGCATTAACAGGCACGATTTTATGGTTTCTGCTGGTGCGCTGGCGGTTGATGCGACGCCCCCCCTCCTTATGGCGCGGCACGGTACTATCGGCGGCAGGACTCATTACCACTTGGTTGCTATTGGTCACCTTGTGGATGCCCACTTTAAATTACGCTCGCAGCTATAGAGATGTGGCAGAAGAGCTCAGTCAAGCACTCAAACGCCATAACGCGGCAGGGGATTGCGTCTATGCTGCAATTAACCCCGGACAACGAGCATCTTTTTACGTCTTTGACCAGCTGCAGTTTAGCGATCAACGTAGCTGCCCGCTTTGGCTGCAGGATACTTCGCCCAAATACAGTACAGAAGAAAGAAGCCGTGGCATCCCCACCAAGGCCGAGCTCTTATGGCAGGGCCGCCGTGGCGGAGACCGCAATGAAATGTTCCGCCTCCTACGTATCCCGCAATAAAAAGAGCCGCTAGCATTTCAGCGGCTCGGATTGCTAGTCAATCCAATGACAATAAATAGCGCTCTTAACTCGCAGCGCGTAATTGCTCATCGGCCTCGTCCACATACATGTAATCACGACGCCAGGGATAAGCCTGCCCTTGGGGGTAATCGAGCTCGTGACTATTGCCTTTGACCACGTCTCGCTGTGCAAGTACCTGATGTAAGGAAATCCAACCCTGCTCAAAACCCATGGCACAGCCCGCTAAATACAGCCTATAAGCTCGTAAAGAGCGTTCGCCCTGAGCCCCGGTCAAAATCTGCCGTGCCGCGTCTAATTGTTCCTCGAGGCCATCACTCCAGGCCCACAAGGTACGCGCGTAGTGTGGACGCAGATTTTCCACATCTAGAGCCTCTAGGCCGCCTTGGCCTAAATGACGTAATACATGACTGATGTGTGTGAGCTCGCCCCCCGGAAAAATAAAACGCTCGATAAAATCACCCATCCCAGCCCCTAACTGCTCGTGCTCAACAGCCTGCGAGGTAATGCCGTGATTCATAATCAAACCACCGGGACGAACCATTTGGCCTACCCGGGCAAAATAGTTGGTCAGGTTAGCGCGCCCTACGTGCTCAAACATCCCTACGGATGCGAGCTTATCAAAGGGCTTTTCGGTAGGCACCTTGCGATAATCGAGTAGTTCCATCCGCACACGACCTTGGAGCCCCTTTTCCTTGATGAGCTGATTAACATAGGCGTGCTGATTGCGAGACAAAGTGACGCCCATCGCCTCGACATCGTAGTGTTCGGCAGCCCATAAGAGCAACCCTCCCCAACCCGCTCCGATATCGATAAATCGTTCACCAGGTTGCAGGCGCAATTTACGACAAATGTGATCAAGTTTGGCTTCTTGGGCCTGAGCTAACCCCATGTCCGGAGTGCGATAATAAGCACAAGAATAAACGCGGTGTGGGTCTAACCACAATGCGTAAAAATCATCTGATAAGTCGTAGTGAAATTCAATCTGGCGCGCATCGCGCTCCAGAGTATGTCGCCACAAGGAACGCAAACGCTGCACCCAGCGTAACAGTATCCCGGTCCTTTTTTCCTCGGCAGGAGATTCAGGCAGAATACCTACTGCTGCTTGCATCAAAGCCCGCATACTGCCTTCTATCTCTACTTTGCCATCAACGTAGGCCTCACCAATGACCCCTACCTGACCGGTAGCGAGTAATGCAAGGGTACTGTTATCCTTGATTTTCAGTTTAACTTCGGCGTTACTCGCAGAGCCTAGGCCACGGCCATTAGGCAGTTCTACATAGACCTTTACAGGCAGCGCTTCAAGTTTTTTTTCTACTGCAGCTAGGGCGCTCAAATCAACCTCCTACTAAGTCTTTCTTTCACTCCAAACAAGGTTAGCATGCTAAGATTAGCCTCTATTTGTTAGTAATTTAATTTAGCACTGAAACTTATATTTTGCGATAGCATCCTGTAATACCTTATCATTTAGAGAGTTGTTAGCGTATGTCAAATCAGTCGCCTGATGCCTTTGGTCGTACCTTTCCGGGTTGGCTGGTACTCATGGCTTTTCTCACAGCCATCGGACCCATCGCAATCGATATGTACTTGCCTGCTTTCCCCGCCATGGCAAGCAGTCTCGATACGACTCCAGGCCACATAGAACGCACGCTGGCTGGTTATCTTTTTGGGCTTTCTATCGCTCAACTCTTCTACGGCCCCCTCTCCGATCGCTTTGGCCGCCGCATACCTCTTTTTGCTGGCCTTTTTATTTTTCTGGTGGCCTCTATCGGCTGCGCTTTAAGCACTGACATCGACCATCTTTATTTTTGGCGCATTGCCCAAGCCTTTGGGGGCGCTGCCAGCATGGTGATCCCTCGTGCCGTCATCCGCGATCGACTCGACACCAATGATGCCGCCAAAGCGTTATCCATACTGATGTTGATTATGGGCGTGACCCCAATCCTAGCGCCAATTATCGGCGGTCAATTTCTCATTTTTCTGGATTGGCACAGCATCTTTTTATTCATGGTCGCTTACGCTGGCATCATGCTGTTTTTAGGCTGGCGTCACATGGATGAAACCCTCCCCGAGCACCGCAAGCAAGAATTACGCCCCAGTGTGATTTTTAAAAATTACGGTTTGCTGCTTTCTCATCGCGGTTTTATGCTGTATGCCTTGGCAGGCGCTTTTGGTTCCGCAGGTATGTTTGCCTATATTAGCGGCTCGCCTCGTGTCTTCATCCAGACTTTTGGCGTAGACCCATCTATCTTTGGGTTTATCTTTGGTCTCAATGCAGCTTCTTTTATTTTGATGGCTCAGGTCAATGCACGACTATTGAATAAATTCCGCCCATCACAGCTCTTGCTGACCGCACAACTCGTGCAGGCTCTGACTGCTATTGGTGCATTAATACTGAGCCTTTTAGGCTGGCTCAACCTACCACTGACCATGCTTTGCCTGGTTTTATTTATGGGCGCTTTGGGCATGATCAACCCCAATTCAGCGGCTTTAGCGCTAAGCCGTCATGCCCGCCGTTTAGGCAGCGCCTCAGCCCTCATGGGTACTTTGCAAATGCTAGGTGGAGCCTTAGCAGGTCTTGCTATCAGCATTTGGTCAGTCAACAGTACTTTACCGTTAGTCACCATTCTTTTTACTTGTGCTCTTTTGTCTTGGCTCTGTGGGCGCTTGGCAAATCTATAAAGACACGTGGTGGACTTGCCTTGCTTGCTTTTTTTAAATAAAATGGTTCGCTTAACATCAAAATTAGATAACTCATCCTGATGGCAAACGAAACCGTCCCTATGTTCGCCGCCTTTGGCGAGGGCTTAGCTAGAGGATGAATACAATTTTCAAAGGGGTTTATCATGGCGCGCGTATGCCAAGTAACAGGAAAAGGCCCACGTGTTGGGAACAATGTGTCTCATGCAAACAACAAGACCAAGC
>DATGTW010000033.1:0-4633 GCA_035301625.1 Paenalcaligenes sp. | reverse complement strand
CCAGGTATGGAAATATTCGTGACTTACTAGCCCTAGGAAAGATTGGTATTCCTTGCTAACGGGTTCATTGGCCTGGGCTTGGGTAGGTAGATGATGGCGTGGGATCATCAGTGCGGTCGAACTGCGATGCTCGAGGCCGCCATAACTGTTTTCAGTGACCATCGTGATAAAGGTGTAGCGATCAGCGCTGTCCAGAAAGGGGACTTCATGGGTATCAGGCTCAAAGAGCTCGATTTGGGTGGCGCAGATTTTTTCTACATCGCGGCGAATGCGTTCTAAGTCAATGTCAGGCACCGGGCGGGTAAAGACCAGTTCGTGCAAGGCACCGTGGACCTCAAATTGGGTCACCAATGGTTGGCCTAACAAGATCGGGTGATCCAATAGGGCATCATAATCAGGCGCAGTATAGGCACCAAATTGATGGCGTTGAGCAGCCCGTGGATGATCAGCGGCGCAGGATAAGCTCGTGTATACCTGCCAATCTGGGTGCGTCTGCGGGGCCTCGATGCAAATCAGCTGAGGCTGATCTTCAAACCCGCGAGCACCCAAGAAAACACTGGTGCCATTCAAAAAAGCATAATTATCATCAACACGAGCTGTCCGTACGGACAGATCCCAAGCGTAGATCACATACTTTAGTTGCAGAGGGCCCGCGCAAGGAGCGCAGACCCATTCGTGGTCACCACGCTTTTGAATGTCCACAGGGCGGCCGCTTGAGGTGGCTTGAATGGTTTCTATTTGGCGGGAAAAATCTCGAATCAGGTAACTGCCAGGAATCCACGCGGGCAGAAAAAGCACCTGTCCTTGAGGGTCAGGTTGGGCAATGGTCATTTGCACATGAATGCGATGGCCGGCCAAGTCTGGAAAGGAAACAACGTATTCTATAGGCGTAGAGTGCGAATGTGTCATAAACTATTTTTGCAATTCCAAGATTAGATAATTTTAACGTGTATTGTAGGAGGTCTCGTGAGCGAGCAGATGATTCAGGTTGAGACCCACGGGCGCGTGGGTTTAATTCGTATCGATCGTCCCAAAGTAATGAATGCTTTGAACGATGAAGTAGGGCGACAGCTACTAGCTCAGTGTCAGGCCTTTGATGCTGACGATGAGGTTGCCGTTATTGTACTCACTGGCAATGAAAGAGCATTTGCTGCCGGAGTTGATATTGCAGCGATGAAAGATTGGAGTTACACGGATGTCTACAAGGCGGACTATATGGGCGCCCACTGGGAGGCCCTAGAACGTATTCGCAAACCAATGATTGCCGCGGTGGGTGGATATGCGCTTGGGGGGGGCTGTGAACTTGCCATGTTATGCGATATGATTGTTGCCGCCGACACAGCCAGATTTGGCCAGCCCGAAATTAACCTGGGCATCATTCCTGGCTATGGGGGTACGCAGCGCCTGCCACGCGCCATCGGCAAGGCCAAAGCCATGGACATGGTTTTGACTGGTCGGATGATTACCGCCACCGAGGCCGAGCAATGGGGGTTGGTATCACGGGTGGTGCCGGCAGATGACCTGCTCGACGAGGCGCTCAAGGTTGCGCAGCTTATCGCGAGCAAATCCAGTGTGACCACGATCATGGCCAAAGAAAGTGTGAATCAGGCTTTTGAGGGTGGGTTGTCACAGGGACTGCTGTTCGAGCGACGCAATTTCCACGCATTATTTGCAACCCATGACCAAAAAGAGGGCATGGCTGCCTTTGTGGAAAAGCGCAAACCTGATTTTAAAGATGAGTAACGCAATCATTCCAAAGTGGCATTGTTGTTTTTATGCGTTGCGAAATCTTACATCATATTTATAGGCGCTGCACGCTGGAAATAGGTGGAAACCCTTATCTTTAAAGGGTTTGACCTTTTCTCTGCGCGATGTTGGTATAACCCAACGCTACAAGCAGGGCCCACAAATGGTATTGGTTTGGCGCTATTGATTTGCTAGTTGTAATGAAATAACGCTATACTTTTTTGGTTTGGCACTGGCGGTTTTTACAATGCGAGATGAGAACATCCAAGAAACGCGTGTTAAGCTTAGCGCGCAGCAACAGGCGCAATTGGCGCGGCGTTCTCAACAGGGCATTGTGCAGGTTTTAGGCGCCCAAGGGGTGCTGGCGTTGGTTGCCATACTGGTTTCTTATGGGGTTGCAGGGTTTACTGCAGCTCTTTCCGCAGCAATCGGAGCAGGCGCATATTTTTTGCCCAATGCTTTATTTGCTTTGCGCCTTTTGGCAGGTTTGTGGCGTGGCGCCCCAGCAAACGCAGCGACGTTTCTTGTGGGCGAGGCCTTTAAACTAGGAAGCGCTTTAGTGCTGCTAGGTTTGGCTGCTTGGCAATATCACGTGTGGCTTGTGTGGCCAGCGTTGTTATTTGGTCTGGTAGCAGTACTAAAGGGTTATGTGTTGTTGCTTGCCATGGGCAGGCTGCCATAAGCACTTAGGTCTTGTGGTTTCACTGATTTCAAGGGTTTATTACAAATGGCTGCTAGTGACGTTTCAGCACAGTCAGGTTATATACAGCACCACCTTGTGCACTTGAATAACTCGGGTGTCAAACAGGATGTTCTGGCCGATTTCAGCATTATTAACTATGACTCCGTCTTCTGGTCATTGCTGACAGGCTTTCTCACCTTGTACTTCCTTTTACGTGCATCCCGTCGCGCCACACCAGGTGTTCCTGGGCGTTTTCAGGCGGCGGTCGAAATGCTGGTCGAGTGGGTCGAGGATCAAGCCAAGCAAATCGTACCCAGTGCCACAACACGTCGTTTCGCTGCCCCATTGGCATTAACCGTGTTTCTCTGGGTGATAGCGATGAATACGCTTGATTTGCTACCCGTTGATTTATTGCCTTGGCTCTTTTCTACTACAGGGTTAGGGGCCGAGCACGGCGATGTGCTGTATTTCCACCGTATTTTGCCTACCGCTGACTTAAACGTAGCGATGGGGATGTCGCTGGGCGTGTTGCTGCTGACTCTTTATTACGGCGTCAAGATCAAAAAGCCGGCTGGTTTTGCCAAAGGCTTATTGACCACACCCTTTACCGCCAGCGGTATTGCCATTATCTTTTTGGCCCCCTTTAATATCCTGCTAAACCTGATTGAATATGCAGCCAAGACAGTTTCCTTGGGCATGCGACTTTTTGGGAACATGTTTGCCGGCGAATTGGTGTTCATGCTGATTGCCCTGTTGGGCGGCGCATGGACAGGCTTTAGCGGTGCCAACCTCGGGTTGGGGATTGGGCACATCCTTGCTGGTTCAGCATGGGCCATATTCCATATTTTAATTGTCCTCTTGCAGGCCTTTATATTCATGATGCTGACGCTGGTATATATCGGCCAGGCACATGAAACTGAATAATGTTTTCCTCTTGCTCGAGTCGGTCAACTCGGGCAGGATTGCAGATTGTTCTGCTTTGTTGTTTTTTTAAACTTTAAACTCATAAGCTTTTTAACCAAGGAGTTATCATGACCAACGTTGCTTTCGTTGCCCTTGCTTGCGGTATTATCGTCGGTCTGGGCGCATTCGGGGCCAGTATCGGAATCGCGATTATGGGCGGGAAATACCTCGAGGCCTCTGCTCGCCAACCCGAGCTCATGAACGCACTACAAACCAGAATGTTCTTGCTGGCTGGCCTGATTGATGCTGCCTTCTTGATTGGGGTCGGTATCGCCATGTTGTTTGCCTTTGCAAACCCTTTTACGGGCTAAGACTTGCACAGGTTCATCGTGACCAGCACGGTGAGCAAGGAGGCCGGGGGCGGTGACTTAATAAAAGCGCCGCAGTTGGCTTTGATTCACAAGGCATACAGTGACATTCATCATTCGATGCCAGTGGTCAAACAAAGGAAACAGACGTGAATTTAAACGCGACTCTATTTTTTCAGATGATCGTGTTCTTCATCTTGGCGTGGTTTACGATGAGGTTCATCTGGCCGCCCTTGACAAGAGCATTAGACGATCGTCGTCAGAAAATCGCTGATGGGCTAGCGGCAGCCGAAAAAGGGCAGGCCGATTTAGCTCAAGCGCAGGCGCGTATCAGCCTGATGGAAGCATCAGCAAAATCTGAAAACCACACGCGTATTGCCGAAGCAGAGAAACAGGCGGCTGAAATCATCGATCTGGCGCGTCAAGAGGCAGAGGCCGAAAAGGCTCGCATTATGGCTCAGGCCCAAAGCGAGGCTGCCCAAGAGGTGCAACGTCTGCGCGATTCCTTGCGTAGTGAGGTTGCAGTATTGGCAGTCAAAGGCGCTGAGCACATTCTGCGCCGTGAGGTCGATGCACAGGCCCATGCCAAGCTGCTTGACGAGCTTAAAACAGAACTTTAAACACTAAAGGCAGGCTATGGCTGAACTTTCAACTGTTGCCAGACCTTACGCCGAGGCGCTCTTCGAGCACGCACGCAACGAGGGCACGCTGACGCAATGGTCAGAGCTATTGACGAGTATGGCTCAGGTAGTGGCACTACATGATGTCCAAGAGGCATTAAATAATCCTACCTTAAGCCATGATCAGCGCTACGAGCTGTTTATTGGTCTGCTTGAAACCAAACTTTCAGATAAAGCGCAAAACTTTATTCAATTGCTTATTCGAAATGAGCGGTTGTTGCTGCTTCCCGCCGTTGCACAGCAGTTCGAGGTAT
>DATGTW010000032.1:0-3033 GCA_035301625.1 Paenalcaligenes sp. | reverse complement strand
TTGTTTGGCGAATATGTACCTGGGCCATTCATGCACCGAGGTTACGGTTTTGACCAGATCGTCAGTACGCTGGCTTTTGGTACCGAAGGGATTTATGGTACCCCGGTTTATGTATCAGCGACCTATATTTTCTTATTTATTCTATTCGGCTCGTTTTTAGAACGTGCTGGGATGATTGATCTATTTGGTGATTTTGCCATGGGCACAGTGGGGCACCACCGTGGTGGTCCTGCCAAAGTATCCGTGGTGAGCTCGGGATTAATGGGAACTATTAACGGCTCCGGTGTTGCCAACGTGGTAACGACTGGGCAGTTCACAATTCCTTTGATGAAGCGTTTTGGTTATTCATCCTCTTTTGCAGGCGGGGTAGAGTCTACTTCGAGCATGGGGGGACAAGTCATGCCGCCTGTCATGGGCGCAGTGGCCTTTATTATGGCCGAGACTATCAACGTGCCCTATATTGAAATCGTCAAGGCAGCCATTATTCCGGCTTTGCTCTATTTCTTTACGGTTTTTGTGACCGTCCACCTTGAGGCAGGGCGCAAGGGTTTAGATGGCTTACCCAAAGAAGAGTGTCCCAACCCCTGGTTAGCATTAAAGCGTAATTGGTATTTACTCATCCCGTTGATTGGATTGGTAACGCTTTTGTTTTCGGGTTATACCCCATTATTTTCAGGGACAGTAGGTCTGGGTCTAACTGTGATCTTGATCTTTGGTGCAGCAGTCATGCAGGGTGTCTCGCAAATGGCCCTGAGGTACCTCTTCTGGGTCCTGTTGGGCTTTGCTTGTCTGGGCTTTATAAAGTTCGGGGTGATGACCTTCTTTGTCATCGTAGCCGTTCTTATTGCCTTGGTACTGATTGGGCGCCGCCATACTGATGTTCTGGGCGAGGCACTTAAGTCCCTGGCCGAAGGGGCGCGTCATGCCCTGCCGGTCGCCGTGGCCTGTGCCTTGGTAGGGGTTATCATTGGCATTATCAACTTGACGGGTGTAGCGGCCGAATTTGGTGGGCAGGTGATTGCTATTGGGCGGGATAATCTTTTCCTGGCCTTATTTTTGACCATGATTACCTGCTTGGTGTTGGGAATGGGGATACCTACCATCCCTAACTATATTATTACCAGCTCATTGGCAGCACCTATTTTGCTTAAATTAGGCGTCCCGCTAGTAGTGTCGCACATGTTTGTCTTTTATTTTGGCATCATGGCTGATCTGACACCGCCAGTAGCCTTGGCATGTTTTGCTGCAGCTCCAATAGCGCGAAGTACGGGCTTAAAAATTAGTATCCAGGCCCTTCGTGTTGCTATCGCCGGCTTTGTAGTGCCTTATATGGCGGTATATGCACCGGCTTTGATGCTGCAGAACTACAGCCACTTTGGAGAGGTGTTTTTAGTAGTCTTTAAGGCAGTTGTTGCCATCATCCTGTGGGGGGCAGGCGCTACAGGCTACTTGATGGGCCGCATCAATGTCATCGAGCGTATTTATCTAGTATGTGCTGCAGGCCTACTGGTATGGGCCAATGAAACCTCTGATCTAATGGGTGCAGCAGCAACAATACTATTCTTGCTATGGCACATATGGCGTGTGCGCCGACAAAAAGGTCAGTTAACAGCGACTGCGTCATAATTAATCATGACCTTGAGCGCCTTGGCATTGGGTGTCTGTATGCAGCTAGCTGCAGGCACCAGTGCGTCACCGGTTTTTCTACCTACCGAACAATTCACATTGGCCTGGGACCATAGCATTGAAAAGGTTCGTTGGGAGGAAAACTATAGTGTCATCCTCTCAGAAGCTGGCCAGCCGCAGTTACAAGCGGGACAGGCTAAAATTAAAGGCTCAGGTTCGGGGATGGAACCACCGGCAGACGCTATTTATCGGGATGGTTGGTTTTATTACACACCGGTGATGCATTCACCTACAGAGTTGCGTTTGACGCGTTCTGAGTTCGTGCCAGATTATCAATGGTGTGACGTACAGGGCTGTCGGCCGCTTTCGGCGCTGATTCCGCGTGATGGTGGAGTGACTGTTTTATGGCCGTGCTTTGCGTCGCAACAGTGAGTTTCTGCACGTCAGTTCATTCTTGAATAGGTGGCTTTTGTGTCTCCTAGTTCTTTGTAGCTGTGCTGTCCGAAGAGCCGTGAGCATGTTAATCGAAGCACTCTGTGCGGCATGTGTGCAAAGGCGCGTAATAAGTTTTCGAGTGGGCTTCGCAGTGAGCGTTAGCGAACAAGGTCCCGAGGAAACTTCGCTACGGGCCTGTTATGCCTCAAGGGGCTGCTGAGTAGCTACTGCAACCCTTGCCTGCAGGCAGCATCTGCTCGTCGCTCTGCAGGATTTGTTTTTCGATATCTCGCTTCGCTCGGAACATCTTCAAAACAATTCCTTCTGAGCTCCTTGGATCTGTAGTCTGTGTTGCAGCAAGCTTTTTGTAGCTGTGCCGCCTAAAGGATTGTGGACATTTCGAACGAAGCTTTCAGCGCTGCGTGTCGGTGAAGGCGCGTAATAAGTTTTCGAGCGGGTTTCGTAGTGAGCGTAGCGAGCAAGGTCCCGAGGAAACTTCGTTACGGGCCTGTTATGCCTCAAAAGGGCCGCTGAGCAGCTCCTGCAACAAGCATCTGCTCGTCGCTTTGCAAGAGTGGCTTTGTTTAAATAAAAAGCCTGCTCAGCTGGTGGCCGAGCAGGCAATTACTAATCACAAATCATTGTGTGCTATTTACCGTATGAGGGTTAGCCTTGTTGGCTTTTTTCGATGGCTTGTTCCAGGTCGGCAATGATGTCGTCGATGTGTTCTATGCCGATTGATAGGCGGACTAGGTCGTTGCTAACGCCGGCTGCTTCGAGTTCTTTTTCGTCAAGCTGTCGGTGAGTGGTGGTTGCTGGGTGGCAAGCTAATGATTTGGCATCACCGATGTTTACGAGCCTTGTGATGAGTTCTAGGCTGTCGATTAGGCGTGCTCCGGCTTCACGGCCGCCTTTGATGCCAAAGCTCAGGATTGAGGCGGGTTTGCCACCGTAGTATTTCTGGGCCAGTTC
>DATGTW010000031.1:0-30267 GCA_035301625.1 Paenalcaligenes sp. | reverse complement strand
TTGTTTGGCGAATATGTACCTGGGCCATTCATGCACCGAGGTTACGGTTTTGACCAGATCGTCAGTACGCTGGCTTTTGGTACCGAAGGGATTTATGGTACCCCGGTTTATGTATCAGCGACCTATATTTTCTTATTTATTTTATTCGGCTCATTTTTAGAACGCGCCGGGATGATCGATCTATTTGGTGATTTTGCCATGGGCACAGTGGGGCACCACCGAGGTGGTCCTGCCAAAGTGTCCGTGGTGAGCTCGGGATTAATGGGGACTATTAATGGCTCTGGTGTTGCCAACGTAGTCACCACCGGGCAGTTCACTATTCCTTTGATGAAGCGTTTTGGCTATTCATCCTCTTTTGCGGGCGGAGTAGAGTCTACTTCGAGCATGGGAGGACAAATTATGCCGCCCGTCATGGGTGCGGTGGCCTTTATTATGGCCGAGACGATCAATGTGCCTTATGTTGAGATCGTCAAAGCAGCCATTATCCCGGCTTTGCTCTATTTCTTTACCGTTTTTGTGACCGTTCACCTTGAGGCAGGACGCAAGGGTTTAGACGGCCTACCCAAAGAAGAGTGTCCTAACCCCTGGTTAGCGTTAAAGCGCAATTGGTATTTACTCATCCCGTTGATTGGATTAGTAACGCTTTTGTTTTCAGGCTACACCCCCTTATTTTCAGGAACAGTCGGTTTAGGTTTAACGGTTATTCTGATTTTTGGGGCCGCAGTCATGCAGGGGGTCTCGCAAATCTCCCTTAGATATCTTTTCTGGGTCCTGTTGGGCTTTGCATGTCTAGGCTTTATGAAGTTTGGGGTGATGACCTTCTTTGTGATTGTGGCCGTTCTTATTGCCTTGGTACTGATTGGACGTCGCCATACTGATGTTCTAGGCGAGGCGCTCAAGTCCCTGGCCGAGGGGGCGCGTCATGCACTGCCGGTCGCAGTGGCTTGTGCCTTGGTAGGGATTATCATTGGTATTATCAACCTGACGGGTGCAGCGGCCGAATTTGGCGGGCAGGTGATTGCTATTGGGCGGGATAACCTTTTTCTGGCTTTATTCCTGACTATGATTACCTGCTTGGTGTTAGGAATGGGCATCCCGACAATTCCTAATTATATTATTACCAGCTCTTTGGCAGCCCCTATTTTGCTTAAACTAGGCGTTCCGTTAGTGGTGTCACACATGTTTGTCTTTTACTTTGGCATCATGGCTGACCTGACGCCGCCGGTAGCCTTGGCGTGTTTCGCTGCAGCCCCAATAGCGCGAAGTACGGGATTAAAAATCAGTATCCAGGCTCTTCGTGTTGCTATTGCCGGCTTTATCGTGCCTTATATGGCGGTATACGCACCGGCTTTGATGCTGCAGAATTACAGCCACTTTGGAGAGGTGTTTTTAGTAGTCTTTAAAGCAGTTGTTGCCATCATACTATGGGGGGCAGGCGCTACAGGTTACTTGATGGGCCGTATCAATGTCATTGAGCGTATTTATCTGGTGTGCGCCGCAGGCTTACTGGTATGGGCCAATGAAACCTCTGATTTGATAGGCGCCGCAGCAACAATACTATTTTTGGTGTGGCACATATGGCGTGTGCGCCGACAAAAGGGCCAGCTAACCGCGACAGCGACCTAAATAGTGATGAGTCTCAGTGCTTTGACTTTGGGTGTTTGTATGCAGTTAGCCGCGGGCACCAGTGCGTCACCAGTTTTTCTGCCCACCGAACAATTCATGTTGGCTTGGGATCATAGTATCGAGAAAGTTCGGTGGGAGGAAAACTATAATGTCGTTCTTTCAGAAACTGGTGAGTTGCAGTTACAGGCCGCACAGGCACGCATTAAAGGCTCAGGCTCAGGGATGGAGCCCCCTGAGGATGCGGTCTATCGGGATGGTTGGTTCTATTACACGCCAGCTATGCACTCACCTACCGAGTTGCGTTTAACGCGCTCTGAGTTTGTGCCAGATTACCAATGGTGTGACGTACAGGGCTGTCGGCCGCTTTCGGCGCTCATTCCGCGTGATGGCGGAGTGACTGTTTTGTGGCCGTGCTTTGCGCCGCATGTAGGCAAAGGCTCGTACTAAGTTTTCAAGCGTTGTTTTTCAATGTCTCGCTGCGCTCGAAACATTTCCAAAACAGCGCTCTCCGACCGTCTTTAGGTTCGTAGCTTTTGTGACAGCGAGTTTTTGTTCGTCGCTCTGCAGGATTTGTTTTTCGATATCTCGCTTTGCTCGGAACATCTTCAAAACAATTCCTTCTGAGCGCCTCGAATAAGTAGCCTGTGTAGCTGTGCTGCCTAAAATATTGTGGACATTTCGAATGAAGCTCCTAACGCTACATGCGGATGAAGGCGCGTAATAAGTTTTCGACTGGGCTTCGCAGCGAGTGCTAACGAGCAAGGTCCCGAGGAAACTTCGTTACGGGCCTGTTATGCTTCAAGGAGCCGCTGGTGAGCTGCTGCTTGTCGGTCTGCGGGCGCTGGCTTGTTTAAATAAAAAGCCTGCTCAGCTGGGGGCCGAGCAGGCAATTACTAATAACAAATCATTGTGTGCTATTTACCGTACGAGGGTTAGGTTAGCCTTGCTGGCTTTTTTCAATGGCTTGTTCCAGGTCGGCAATGATGTCGTCGATGTGTTCTATGCCGATTGATAGGCGGACTAGGTCGTTGCTAACGCCGGCTGCTTCGAGTTCTTTTTCGTCAAGTTGTCGGTGGGTAGTGGTGGCTGGGTGGCAAGCTAATGATTTGGCGTCACCGATGTTTACAAGGCGCGTGATGAGTTCTAGGCTGTCAATCAGGCGTGCTCCGGCTTCGCGACCGCCTTTGATACCAAAGCTCAGGATAGAGGCGGGTTTGCCGCCGTAGTATTTTTGGGCCAGTTTGTAGTCGGGGTGGGAGGGCAGGCCTGCGTATTGCACCCATGCTACTTGCGGGTGGTTTTCTAGGTACTCGGCGACTTTGATTGCGTTTTCGCAGTGTCTTTCCATGCGCAGTGAGAGTGTTTCAATGCCCTGCAAGATCAGAAATGCGTTAAAGGGTGAGAGTGCTGCGCCTGTGTTTCTCAGAGGGCCTACGCGGCAGCGACCGATAAAGGCTGCTGGGCCTAAGGCCTCTGTAAATACTGTGCCGTGGTAAGAGGGGTCGGGTTCGTTGAGCATGGGAAAGCGGTCTTTATGCTTGACCCAGTCAAATTTCCCCGAGTCCACGATAGCGCCAGCGATGGTTGTGCCATGCCCACCCATGTATTTTGTTAGTGAATGTACGACGATGGCTGCACCGTAGTCGATTGGGCGGCATAGGGCTGGTGAGGCGACTGTATTGTCGACGATAACTGGTACCCCATGACGATCCCCAATGGCGGTGAGCTTTTCAATGTCGATAATATTGCCGGCTGGGTTACCAATTGTTTCGCAGAAGATGGCGCGGGTTTGATCGTCAATGAGGGCGTCGATGGCGTCAAGGTCATCGTGTGGTGCAAATTTGACCTCTATTCCTTGACGCGGCAGGGTATGGGCAAATAGGTTGTAGGTGCCGCCGTAAAGCTTACTTACCGAAACAATGTTGTTGCCAGCTTCGGCGATGGTTTGGATAGCATAGAGGATAGCAGCCATTCCGGAGGATACCGCAAGCGCAGCAATACCCCCTTCAAGCGCTGCTACGCGCTCTTCGAGCACGGCGTTGGTGGGGTTGGTGATGCGTGTATAGATATTGCCTGGCACTTTTAAATCAAAAAGATCAGCGCCATGTTGGGTATCGTCAAAAGCATAGGAAGTAGTTTGGTAAATAGGTACTGCCACAGCCTTGGTGGTTGGCTCGGGCGTATACCCGGCATGAACAGCCAGTGTTTCAAATTTCATGGTTGCCCCCATATATAAAGTAAATGACAAGATATGCCGAGGATAAAAGGATCCCCTTATACTAATCTTTGATAATAATGTATATACGGAATAACCCCTTTTTTCAAAGAAAAAATAGGGATAAGTTTACTCTTCTTGTGAGGTATGCCAAGCATGCCTTGCAGCGCCTTGGATCAGCGCTTATCATCAGGCACACTGATTATTATCACTGGCGGGCAATTCAGCGGTTGAGGGTTTAATGAGCAAATGGATTAGACGATTAATTTTTGCAGTCATTACACTGCTGATTATTTCAATCGTAGGCATTGCCGTTTTTTTCCTGACCTTTGACCCCAATGCGTATAAAGATAAGCTACAAGACTTTGTTTATCAGCGCTATGAGCGTCATTTAGAGATCAAAGGGGATATATCCCTTTCTCTTTTCCCGCGTATTGGGTTATCAGCCCATGGGGTGCAGCTCTCCGAGCGAGGTAGTGATGTCCCCTTTGCAGCAGTGGATCATATGCGTTTTTCGGTGGCGGTTTGGCCGTTGTTATGGAACCGTTTAGTTGTTGATCATTTATCTTTGGATGGGGTGCAGGCCTGGGTTGAGGTACCTGCTTTACAGGCTGATCTAGAGGAGACGGTTAATCAGATTCTAGAGGATGGGGCCAAACAGGGCGAGTCAACTCAAGACAGCGCGGCCCTTTTTGCACCCTCTGTTAATTTCTCGAACAGTTTATCAGCCAGCCCATTGACAGATTCATCTGTAATTGCGGCAAATAATTGGGCAGATTATTTGATTACGCCTGCCCAAGCTCAGGCATTGGAGGATACCGTTCGACCGCGGGTGCAAAGCTCTGAATTCCAAGTTGATATTGCTGGGCTGGAGGTCCATGATGCTACGTTTCATTTTTATGATGCTCAACAACGTTGGAAAGCGGAGCTTAGAGACCTGTCTCTGAATACTGGGCGCATAACATTAGAGCAGCCTTTTGATGTATCCATGAAGGGGCGTTTTTCCAGTGATGATTTAGGGGCTGATTTACGTTTGGATGGTCAGGGGGTATTGCAGTTAGAGTCCACGACTCAGCGTCTTATTGTGCATCGCTCGCATGTGCAGTCCTCTGGTGCTGTCGGCCCATTTAAGGTGCAAAGTGCAGATTTTCGAGGTTCTGCGGAATATCTGCATGAGCAGGCACTGGATTTTGAGCAATTTGAGTTAATGGCACAGGGTCAATGGCGGCGCGATGAAGGCGATCAGGCTGCTGATTTGCAGCTTAGCGCTAAGTCTCTTGGCTGGCATTGGCAACAGGAACAGTTGTGGTGGGAAAAGCTTAATATACGAGCCAATGCTAATGCTGCAAATGCTAAAACAGAAATTGGTGCAGAATCCGAAGAGTTTTGGATGAGCCCACGACAAGCCAAAGGCACTCCTATATTGACCAGCTTTAAACATGCGCGAGGCCAAGAGGTGACGGGGCTAACTATGAAGCTAGACGGTTTTACCTCTGGTTGGCATGACCTCAAAGTGGATGAGGTGTACTTGCAAGGTGGGTATCAGACGCCTCACCAGCATTGGCAGTTACAGTTTGATTCGGCACTGTTTTGGTCTCACGAAGATGAGCAGCTGATATTTTCTGATGGACAGGGGTTGTTGTCCTTGCGTGATTCAGCGCTAATCGATGGCCAAAGTGCGCGTGCACTAAGTGGCGATTTTTATATCGAACCGTTCAATGGACATGCTGCCGGCGCGCTTGAGGGGCGGATAGTCAAAAGTCAGGACGCTGCCACAGATAAAGCTGCAAATGCTGATGATACCGATACTGATACCAATGCCGAAGATTTAGATGCAGCAGCACAAAGCACTGAGGCTAAGAATACTGAGAATGACAGTACTGCCCAATCTTTAGTCACTGTTCAAGACGCCATATCCGGTCAGATGCATCATGCTGAACGCAATCAGCTGGAACCTGGCACTTTATTTTTGGATGAGCATACTGTAGCTGGTCAAGTCAATGAGCGCCTAAATTGGTTCTTTTGGTTTGATAAAGAAAACACTCCGCCGCGTTTAATTACGCATCTAGAAGCTGAGCAGCTGGATCTGACCCACTGGATCCCTGCTTTGTCTGTACGCAACGAGCGCGCTGACAAGGAAACCGTCTCGACACGTCCGGCTGCCGTGGCAACTGCTGAAATACGGGTTCAGCCCGAGTCTAAACTAAACTGGTTGCAACCGCCTTTCGATTGGTCTTGGCGACTGGAAGCAGAAAAATTACGTGTGGAAAACCTTTGGCTACAAGAATTTAATTCGCACGGCCAGTGGCAGCGCAAAGGGCTCGAGATTTCCGAGCTGGAAGCTGCTCTTTATGGTGGGCAGTTGCGTGCGCATGCAGCCTGGGCAGACAGTGATCAGTTTTATGGCTATTTGGACTTTCAAGAGGTCAATACAGCCGCCTTATTAGCAGGGTTGGATTTGCCTGTGTTTTTGCAGGGCACTGGCAATCTTGAAGCGACTTGGCATACTTGGGGCACTACTTTAGCTGCTTGGCGTGCTGCATTGAATACGCACATTCAGGCAGAAATTAAAGAGGGTGCTTTCATCGGTTTCTCTGTTTGGGAGCAGGTGGATGCAGCCAGTGATGTGTTGCAGCAGCTATTTTCAGGACAGGTGCCCACCATGCCCGAGGCGTATGACGCTGACGCGGTTACCAGTTTTGATAATGCTCAATTTGATTTACAGGGCAAAGATGGGCAGCTTCAGTTTACAGATTTGGCCATGACAGGGCCTTATTATGAAATAATTCTGGGTCAGCCTGCTTGGATGGATCTGGTCAATGAACAATTGGATCTGATGTTGCTGCTGGATCTTGATCTGCCCGAGGAAAGTGCAGAGCAGACAGCAGATGAAATACAGCAGTCCGCAGCAAAAGAACCGCAGGGCACATCGCAGACCGAGGACAAAGAACGCACACCAGCTGAGTTTTTTGCGCACCATTACGGCTTTTCACAAGCGCTTATCCCTTTACGGGTAACAGGTCCGTTGGAAGCTCCAGAAATCCGCATGCAATGGGCCGATATGCGGCATCGCTTTGTCCAGGATGCCATTCAAGAGGGTTTGCTGGATGTGCTGGGTGTATCGCTATATGGGGCTTTATTGAATACACAGCCCGAGCCTAAAAAAACAGCTGTAGAGACCTTTGTGGAGGATACGGCAAAATACTTTGGAGCGACTCTCAAAGAGTTTTTGCAAAAGAAATAATGATGACTACTGTTTTGGTAAATGCCCCAGCAATGCAGGACGAACGTGCGCAGCCTTATGCGCAGCGTTGGTTTTTGTGTGATGTGGATCGAGTCTTGATTCCTGCGGCCGAGCTGAGCAAGTTGGGGGAACTGGAGTGCGCTCTTTATTTAGGCTGTTTGCGGCTACGCGCGCCTGGTATGTTGCCTTTGGAATTGTTGCTGGATGTCATTGAGGATGATGACAGCGTACGCTGCACAGCGCAGATAGGACGCCAGCGGGTTGCCGCCATTGATGAGGGCGAGCTGGCACACACATGGTTTAGTCAGTTTTTAGGGCGCCCTGTGCTTTGTCTCAAAGTGGATCCCGATGCCAACCAAGAGATTGATTGGGCATCAGTAGATTAGCAATGACAGAGTGCCTGCGAGTTATGTCCGGGTGTTAATCTGCTTTGGCAGTCAAACGGACGTATTTTTCCATTAGCTGTACTTGGCTTTCTGGGTGGTCTGGATGTATTTCAATACAATCTACTGGACAGACCACTTGGCACTGGGGTTCGTCGAAATGACCAACGCATTCTGTGCACAGGTTTGGGTCAATCTCATAGATTTCAGGTCCCATATAAATGGCCTGGTTAGGGCATTGGGGCTCGCAGACGTCGCAGTTGATGCACTCTTCGGTGATGTGTAATGCCATAAGCGTAGAAGCAATTCAATGAATAACACTTTAAGTTTAACCTAAAGCGCCCCAAAAACATCAAGTATCCTTGGGTTCTTTATGCTCTTGTCTGTAGGTTTTGGCTTTTTTAACTAACCAGCGCTCGACAGATGGGAAGACAAATTTGCTAACATCACCGCCCAAAATAGCAATTTCGCGCACGATGGTGCCCGAGATAAATTGGTACTGATCCGAAGGGGTCATAAACAGAGTTTCGACCTCGGGGAGCAAATAACGATTCATCCCTGCCATTTGAAATTCGTATTCAAAGTCAGATACGGCACGCAGACCGCGGACAATCACACGTGCATTTTCTTGGCGTACAAAATCCTTGAGCAGACCGCCAAAGCTTTTTACTTGTACATTGGGGTAATGGCCCAGTACCTCTTGAGCGATTTCTACACGCTCATCAACCGTAAAGAAAGGTTTTTTTGCCTGACTGTGGGCGACACCAACAACAACTTGATCAAAGAGGTTGGCTGCACGGCGTACGAGATCCTCGTGCCCACGGGTAAGGGGGTCGAATGTTCCTGGATAGACAGCAGTAATCATAACGTTGGTGTTGGCAAGGTAAAATAAAATATCCCATAAAACTACATGCGGCAGTGTTGCCTAAGCGCGCAGTTTTAGGGAGTACTAACAGCATTATTGTCTTTTTTTGTGGATGCATCAAACTTTAAAAGTTGATAATGAACATGGCCAGCCTTTTGTTGGCGTAAACTATGGTACTGTGCTGGTATTTCCAGTGATTGTTCGGCCTCGATATAAACGAGTGCGTCGGGTGCTAGGACATTGGGTAAAGCAGGCCACAGGCGCTCAAACCAGCCTTGCTTAAAAGGTGGGTCTAAAAAGACCAGATCGTATTGATGGGTCGAACGCTCGAGGACATGCATGGCATCGCCTTGATGTATGCGCACCTGAGGGATATCGAGTTTGTTGCGAAATTGTCTCAGTGCCCGTACGGCTTTGGGGTTGCTTTCTACAAATTGCACAAAGGCTACCCCATGAGAAGCGGCCTCAAACCCAAGGGCGCCTGTGCCAGAAAACAGATCCAGCACATGTTTTTGACTAAAGTCATTACCCCAAAAGTGCCGCAGCCAATTAAAGAGGGTTTCCCGGATGCGGTCAGGTGTAGGGCGTAGGTCAGGTGCATGCGTCACTGGGATACGAGTGCGCCGAAATTGGCCCCCAATGATGCGAATCGCGTGCTGTGTCATAGCGATGAATCCCCCGAAAATTATCCAATCAGTAGCTCACCGATAGAAATGCAGTAACAACATTTTGTTTGAGGCTAAATACGGTGAGCACAGGCCATCATTTTATTATTGCAGAAAGATTATGTTTAGGTTTTTTAGACGTCGAAAAAAACAAGAGCAAATAGAGGAACAACAGGATGTCGCTCAAGAACTTCAGGAAAAGTCCTCAGAGTTCTCTGATGAGTCGGTTGACTCAGCGGAATCTGTCGAGCCAGCAGAATCTGTCGAATTGGCTGACTCAGCTCAATTGATTGAACCTGATGAGCTTTCAGGGTCGGCCGAGTCTGTTCGAGCTACAACACCTGTCTCTGAGCCAGATTCAGAATTAGACGCAGCTCCAAAGATAAAAGCAGAGCCCGAGGCTGAATCAGAGCCTAAGGCTGAACCAAAGCTAAAGACTGGACCCCATCGACAGCCTGAATCTGCGCCGCAGGCTGCGCCAGCAGAAGCGCTCGAGGCAGAGGTAATAGCAACCGAGGCAGTTGATATTACAGAAAAAACCGAGGCAACGGAAAAACCCAAGCGTTCTTGGTTTAGTCGCTTGCGCTCAGGGCTCGCTCGTACCGGTCAGAGTATTAGCAGTATTTTTGTTGGTGTGCCCGTCGATGAGGATCTTTTTGAAGAGCTTGAAACGGCACTGATTATGGCCGATGCAGGAATGGAAGCTACTGACGCTTTGCTTTCTGAATTACGCGCCCGAGTACGCAAGGACCGCCTGACGGATGCGGGACAAGTTAAAGAGGCTTTGCAGGAGATTCTGGCAGAACATTTGGCACCTTTGGAAAAGGCTTTCCCTTTGGACGCGCATCACCCATTGGTAGTGATGATTGCCGGTGTTAATGGTGCCGGTAAGACGACCTCGATAGGCAAGCTGGCCAAAACCTTCCAAGCGCAAGATGCGTCGGTGCTATTGGCAGCAGGTGATACGTTTAGGGCTGCTGCTCGAGAGCAGTTAATTGAGTGGGGTGAACGTAATAATGTTGCTGTTATCGCGCAAGAGGGCGGCGATCCTGCAGCAGTCTCATATGATGCTGTCCATGCAGCTCAGGCGCGAGATATTGATGTAGTGATGGTGGATACAGCGGGTCGTCTACCCACTCAGTTGCATCTGATGGACGAGCTGAAAAAAATACGCCGCGTGGTAGGCAAAGCCTATGAAGGATCTCCGCACGAGGTGTTGTTGGTGGTTGATGGTAATACAGGGCAAAATGCGTTGGCCCAGATTCGTGCCTTTGATGAAGCCATTGAGCTGACTGGCTTGATTGTGACCAAGTTAGACGGCACAGCCCGAGGTGGGATTTTAGCGGCCGTGGCCTCGGGGACGCAGGGTGTGCGACCCGTGCCAGTGTACTGGATTGGGGTAGGTGAGGGGGTGGACGATTTACAACCCTTTGATGCCCAAGAGTTTGCCGCGGCATTGTTGGCTGGAGATTGATGATCCCACCCGGTTATCATGCCATAATATAGAGCTACATATTTGATTTAGGTTCTTTAGGGTTAAACAGGGTTAAAGCAAGGCATCACACATGAGTCAAGAGTCTACTACTTCCGCACACGATAAAGATTTAATCGGTATTTCGCCTATTTCGGAGATTATTACCGAGATCCGCGAAGGCCGAATGGTGATTCTTGTCGACGAGGAGGACCGCGAAAACGAAGGCGATTTACTGATGGCCGCCGAGTTTGTCACCGCCGAAGATATTAACTTTATGGTGACGTATGGTCGTGGTTTGGTGTGTTTAACCCTGACTGAAGAGCGTTGCAAGCAACTCGATTTGCCTTTGATGGCAACGCGTAATGGTACGCGCTTTGGCACTAATTTTACTGTGTCTATTGAGGCTGCTAAAGGCGTTGAGACTGGTATTTCCGCTGCTGATCGGGCACGTACAGTGCAGGCTGCCGTCGCACGTGATGCTAAACCTAGTGATTTAGTTCAGCCAGGTCATATTTTTCCACTCAAGGCTGCTCGTGGTGGGGTGCTGGTCCGAGCAGGTCATACCGAGGCAGGTTGTGATTTAACCACTTTAGCAGGGGTTGTTCCTGCTGCTGTGATTTGTGAAATACTTAATCCTGATGGCACGATGGCGCGTTTGCCTGACCTCACCCAATTTGCACGTGAACATGGGATCAAGATCGGTACGATTGCTGATTTGATTCAGTATCGCAGTACTCATGAATCTATGATCGAGCGTTTGTTTGAACGCGAAACTACTACCCCATGGGGACGTTTCAAAACGATTGGTTATCGTGATTTGTCCTCGGGGGCTCCTCACGTTGCTTTAATTCACGGCGATATTCAGCCTGACCAGGAAACATTGGTACGTGTGCACGAACCGACCACTGTGCTTGATTTGCTTTGCTCTGAATCTCAAGACCATAGCTGGAGTATTCCTGCGGCTCTCAAGACTATTAGTGAGGCAGAATCCGGGGTGTGCGTATTGATGAATTGCCAGGGTGAGCAGGACAAGGTCTTTGAGCAGTTTAATTTGCGTCGCGACAGTGATGATGCGGCGACTCAGCCAGCATCAGATGCAGCGGCGGAAAAAGGCTCGGCCCCTTATCGTTATGATTTGCGCACCTATGGGATTGGCGCACAGATTTTACGCGATCTTAATGTCGGGCAGGCCCGTTTGTTGGCGCGGCCACGCAAAATGCCAAGTATGGCCGGTTTCGCCCTGACAATTACTGGATACTTAAGCGAAGATGATATTACAACCTGAACGGAGCCATCAGTTATGACAACCCCTTATGTAATTACCCCTGATCTCAACGGCGAAGGGCTGCAAATCGGTATAGTGCGCGGCCGCTTTAATGAGCAAATTGGGCTCGCCCAAGAAAAAGCCTGCGTTGCGCAACTTATCGAGTTAGGTGTTGCGCCGGATGATATTACGTTAGTTTCGGTGCCTGGTGCCCTTGAGGTCGGCATTGCTTTACAGCAAATGGCTGAGTCCGCTGATTTTGACGCGTTGATTGCTTTGGGTGCTGTGATACGCGGCGAAACCTACCATTTCGAAGTGGTCAGTAATGAAAGTGCTGCGGCTATCTCTCGGATTGCCATGGATACAGGCGTACCAGTCGCTAACGGTATCCTGACGACAGAAAACGAAGAGCAAGCCTTAGCACGTGCTGAGGAAAAAGGCGAAGACTGTGCCGAGGCCGCTGTAGAGATGGCTAATTTAGTGGACTATCTAGAGCCAGATTACACAGAAGGTATGGATGACGAAGATGACGACTTCGAGAGTGAGGAAGACTTTGACGACTGATGATGAGTCTTTAAGCAAAAGCGTGCGTGGCGCACGTCGCAAGGCCCGTGAATTTGCCCTGCAAGGTATTTACAGTTGGATTATCCAGGGTGCCAATGGTGTCCAGGATGCGACTCAAATCGATACCCATATCCGCCAAGAACAGGGTTTTCACGAGGCTGATTTTGATTGGTACTACACCTTGTTACATGGGGTGATGCGCGAATCAGACAGCCTTCAGGAGCGTTTCATGGTTTTTGTGAATCGTCCCATCGGCGAGCTTTCACCCGTGGAACGGGCTGCGCTATTGTTGGGTACCTATGAATTAGTACATCATACCGAAGTTCCTTACCGCGCTACTATTAACGAGGCTGTCGAGTTGGCCAAGTTTTTTGGTGGTGCCGAGGGTTATCGGTTTGTTAATGGGGTGCTCGACAAGGTTGCTTCCAAGGTACGCCCCCTTGAGTTTAAAGCCTACCAAAAACGCCACAATTAACCCTCTATAATCAGGAGGTGGCCGTGCCCAAATCCGATCCAAATTCCGTATCTGAATTCGATCTTATTGCTCGTTATTTTTCTCCTCCTGCAACCCAAGGGATTGTTGGTGTAGGTGATGATTGCGGCATTTTACCTGTGCGACCGGGCTTTCAGCTGGCGGTCAGTACGGACACTTTAATAGAAGGGCGGCATTTTTTTTCAGATACCGATCCAACAGCCATTGGCCATAAAGCATTGGCAGTTAATTTGTCTGACCTGGCCGCAGTAGGGGCGCAGCCGAGGGCATGTTTATTGTCCCTGTCGTTACCCCAGGTTGACGAGTCCTGGCTACAGGCTTTTAGCCAGGGTTTTTTGAACTTGGCTAAAGCCAATGACTGCCAATTGATTGGGGGCGACACCACACGTAGCTACGATAAAACTATACTGGGCGTGACCGTTCTCGGCGAGGTCCCTGTGTCGCAGGCGCTATTACGTAGCCGTGCACAACCTGATGATGATATTTGGGTGACGGGTGCCTTGGGGGCGCCGTATGCGGCGTTACAGATCCGCCAGGGTGTCTGGAACGCTGATGCTGCTGTTTTGGAGCAGGCCATGCCACGGCTATTATGGCCTCAGCCCCCTGTACACTGGGCACCCCAATTATTAGGCCATGCTCATGCAGCGATTGATATATCTGATGGCCTTATCCAGGATTTGCAACATATATTGCAGGGCAGTCAGTTTGGTGGACGCATTAATGCTGCAGATATCCCTCAACACGGGGCGTTGGCGCAGCTCAGTCCTGAGCAGCAGCTCGAGGCCCTATTGTCCGGTGGCGATGAGTTCGAGTTATGCTTTACTGCCCCTGTTGAGCATCGAGCCCCAATATTAGACAGCGCCGCTAAAGCTGAGGTCATCGTGAAACGTATTGGGACCATAACACTCGCACCCGAGCTACAGGTTTATGATTTCGAGGGTCAGCTGCTGCGCACTCTACCCACCGGTTACGATCATTTCAACAGGTCATAAATGCATTTTACAGCTACCTCTAAAAGAGATTTCCCTCCTGTTCGTTGGGTATTCAGTTCCTTTTGGCGTTGGCTGGCATTTGGGCTAGGTACTGGGTTAATTCGACCCGGTCCGGGCACCTGGGGAACAGTGTTGGCTTGGTTAATGTGGTGGGGCGGGTTGTCTGCACTGTCAACCGCACAGGCGCTCATACTAGTTGTTGTTACTTTTGCTTTTGGGTGTTGGTTATGTGGTCGAGTTGGCCACGAGGTAGGTATCGCCGATCATAGTGGTATTAATTGGGATGAGTGGGTAGCCTTTGTTTTGGTGCTGGCTTTGATTCCTGACGGTTGGGAATGGCAAGCGCTGGGATTTGTGTTCTTTCGATTTTTTGATATCGTCAAACCTGCACCCATCGGGCTTTTAGACAGCCGACTTAAAGGCGGGATTGGGGTAATGACAGATGATATCGTTGCGGCATTATATGCCTTGATTGGGGTTTGGCTGGTTTATTATGCCTACGTCACTTGGGTTCAATAATAAGGGATAACCAAAGATGAGAGAAGCCTACAAAGTAAAGCAGCTGGGCCTGTACTTACAGCACCAGGGTGCTCGTGTTGCTTGTGCTGAGTCCTGCACGGGCGGATTATTGGCAGCGACTTTGACTCATATTGCGGGTGCCAGCCAGTGGTTTGAGGGGGGCTATATCACCTACAGCAATGAGGCCAAACAGGCAAATCTGGGTGTTTCTGCCGAGACTCTCAAGCGTTATGGCGCAGTGAGCGAGGAAACAGCTATTGAAATGGCAAATGGCGTCCTCCAAAGCCCCATTAAAGCTGACTATGCTGTTTCCATCACAGGGGTTGCAGGCCCGGATGGCGGGACCGAAAGTAAACCTGTCGGCATGGTGTGTTTTGCTTTTGCCAAACGCCTGGACAGTGGGGGCGTCCACAGCGATGCGATCACACGCCACTTTACTGGTTCGCGCGAGCAAATACGCGAACAAGCAGTTTCTTTTGTGTTAGATCAGTGGCTGGCACGTCTGGGCCCTAACCCAGAGGATTCAGACCCTCATTTACACAATAATGGCGACACTAGCAGCTCTACTGTAGATGCAGAATAACTGCCATCAGAATTTAACTTAGTGCCTGTTGTATGGCTTTGTGCGTTTGTTGGGCCATTTTTTCAGCAGCCTCTAGCCAATCATCGTTGGTGCTGGCATAAAGGATAGCGCGAGCCGAATTGATCAGCATGCCTTGTCCGTGACTATCTTTACCTGCCGCAACCGTTTCATTGATATCACCACCTTGGGCACCAATGCCGGGGATCAATAAGGGCATATCACCAATTTCTTTTCTGATGCGGGCAATCTCATTGGGGTAGGTGGCCCCGACGACCAGACCGCATTGTTGATGCTCATCCCATTGTTCAGCAATCATGCGTGCAACATGCACATATAGTGGGGTACCGTCTGCTAAATTCAAAAATTGCAGATCAGATCCCCCTGGGTTTGAGGTGCGGCACAAAATAAAAACACCCTTTTGGCGCCATTCCAAAAAAGGCGCCACGCTGTCGTACCCCATGTAGGGATTAATTGTTACGGCATCGGCTTGGTAGCGCTCAAAAGCCTCACGCGCGTAGTGCTCTGCCGTAGTACCGATATCACCACGCTTGGCATCCAAGACGAGCAAGTGCTGAGGATAATGCTCTTTGATATAAGCACATAGCGCTTGTAGTTGTTCTTCGGCAGCAGCCGAAGAAAAATAAGCAATTTGAGGCTTGAAAGCGCAGGTGTAAGGTGCGCATACATCGACCATTTGTCGACAGAATTCGTATAAAGGCTCAGGGTGCGCGCTCAGCTGTGTAGGAAAACGTTTGGGGTCAGGATCCAGCCCTAGAGTGAGCATGGATTGATTGAGCAACCAGCTGCGGGTCAGTTTTTGAGTAAAAGATGCCATAGACGCCATTGTGCGTTGAAATCGTAATCAAAAATAGTTGGGGATCAGTACAGCCGCCCAAACGCAGATAGCCACCACAAAGCTCAGTAACACGGCGGCGCTGCCAATATCTTTGGCCCGGCCAACCAACGGATGATAATCTGGCTGCACAGCATCTGCAAGCGTTTCCACAGCGGAATTCAATAACTCGATAATCAAAATAAAAAATAGACTGGCTATCAGCAAGAAAAACTGACTCCAACTTTTACTTAGC
Organism: Paenalcaligenes sp.; assembly: GCA_035301625.1. GTDB lineage: Bacteria > Pseudomonadota > Gammaproteobacteria > Burkholderiales > Burkholderiaceae_B > Paenalcaligenes. Next base: position 14,292 of record DATGTW010000031.1, on the reverse strand, counting down.
CAAAAAGCAATAGGAACGGCTACGAGGCACAGCAGCAGTTCTTGGCGAAAAGCGGCCTCGTGAACATAAGCGGAACGGAGTCCTTGGCAAGAATAACCAAAGGCTTTGGTAATGCGTTGGACGCCGCCACGACTTTTAAAAGAGGAGCTGGATGGGCGTTTCATGCTCTATATATAGCAAAAAACCCTGCTGGGCAAAAGCCAGCAGGGTCTAATGAGATCCCAGAGGTGAACTCTGGTGTCACATTGGCTAGGGATAATTTAGAAGCCCATACCACCCATGCCGCCCATACCACCCATAGCGCCCATGTCAGGCATGGCAGCAGCCTCGCTCTTTTCCTCGGCAATTTCGGAAATAGCGACTTCGGTGGTTAATAGTAAGCTGGCAATGGATGCAGCATTTTGCAATGCGGTGCGTGTGACTTTGGTGGGGTCGAGTACACCTTGTGCAACGAGGTCACCAAACTCACCAGTGGCAGCGTTGTAGCCGTAGTTGCCTTCGTGCTCGGCAACTTGGTTGACGATTACGCTGGGCTCTTCGCCGGCATTGCTAACAATGGTGCGTAGGGGGGCTTCGATAGCGCGCAGTACAAGCTTGATACCGGCCTCTTGGTCGAGGTTTTCGGCAGCCAGCTTGGCCACGGCATCACGGGTGCGCAGTAATGCGACACCACCGCCCGGTACGATACCTTCTTCGACAGCAGCACGGGTAGCGTGCAAGGCATCTTCAACGCGGTCTTTCTTTTCTTTCATTTCGACCTCGGTGGCTGCACCTACGCGGATAACAGCGACACCACCCGCGAGTTTAGCAACACGCTCTTGCAGCTTTTCGCGGTCGTAGTCAGAGGTAGCCTCTTCGATTTGAGCGCGGATCTGCTTGACACGGGCCTCGATAGAAACGCTGTCACCAGCACCATCGATAACGGTAGTGTCTTCTTTGCGAACTTCGACGCGCTTGGCTTGGCCCAGGTGCTCGACGGTAGCGCCTTCGAGGGTCATACCGGTCTCTTCAGAGATGACGGTACCACCGGTCAGGACAGCGATGTCTTCGAGCATGGCCTTGCGGCGATCACCAAAGCCGGGGGCTTTGACAGCTGTGGCTTTGAGGATGCCACGGATGTTGTTTACAACCAAGGTAGCCAATGCTTCGCCTTCGACATCTTCGGCGATGATCAGCAAGGGACGATTGGATTTGGCGACCTCTTCGAGGATGGGCAGCAGGTCGCGGATGTTGCTGATCTTTTTGTCGTAGATCAGGATGTAGGGCTCATCGAGCTCAGCAGCCTGTTTTTCGGGAGCGGTGATAAAGTAAGGCGATAGGTAGCCACGGTCAAATTGCATGCCCTCGACGACGTCGAGCTCATTGTCCAAAGATTGACCGTCCTCTACGGTGATGACGCCTTCTTTGCCCACTTTTTCCATGGCATCAGCGATGATTTTACCGATGGACTGATCTGCGTTGGCAGAGATAGCACCTACCTGAGCAATTTCTTTGCCAGTGGTGCATGGACGGGAAAGCTCACGCAGCTGTTCTACTGCAGTTTCGACAGCTTTATCGATACCGCGCTTGAGATCCATGGGGTTGATCCCAGCAGCGACGTACTTGAGCCCCTCTTCGACGATTGCCTGGGCGAGAACGGTCGCTGTGGTTGTACCGTCACCAGCGTTATCAGCTGTTTTAGAGGCAACCTCTTTGACCAGTTGGGCACCGATATTTTCGAATTTGTCTTTGAGCTCGATTTCTTTCGCTACGGAAACACCGTCTTTGGTTACGGAAGGAGCACCAAAGGAACGATCCAGCACCACATTGCGGCCTTTGGGGCCCATGGTGGTTTTTACCGCATTAGCGAGAGTGTTGACACCACGTACGATATTTGTACGTGCCTTATCACCAAAATATACTTGCTTTGCAGCCATTGTGTTTAATCCTTAAGGTTTTTCTGAATGATTTACTCGACAATTGCCAGGATTTCTTCTTCGCGGATAACGAGTAACTCTTCGCCGTCAACTTTTACGGTTTGTCCGGCGTATTTGCCAAACAGAACCTTGTCGCCCGCTTTGACATCGAGTGGGAGCACCTTGCCGTCGTCAGTGCGCTTGCCAGGGCCGACAGCGATGACCTCGCCTTGATCGGGCTTTTCAGCAGCGCTATCAGGAATGACAATACCTGATTCGGTGGTGCGCTCGTTTTCCAAGCGCTTGACGATCACTCGATCGTTCAAAGGACGCAGTGCCATAGTTACACTCCTGTATTAAAAGAGAATTGATGTTCGTAAATTGCTATTATTAGCACTCTCTGCTTACGAGTGCTAATTATAAAGATAGATAAAGTTTTTTCAAGTGCTAAACCGCAACTTAGAGGAGTCAATTTATGACAAAAGACTCGCTGCTTTGTTTGCTATCACTTACACTAAATGGGGCCAATTGATAGTATTTCAAGAGTGGGTTGGTCGCTAAATTGTAAATAATAGTTACAATGCCTTTTCAATTCCGAGCAGAGAAAGTAATGAGTACTGAGCGTTTACTGGTTATTAATGCGGGCAGTTCCAGCCTTAAGTTTCACCTGTACCAGGTGCGTGATTTCGAACACGCGACCTATGAAGACCTTAGTTTGCTTTATGCGGGTAACTTATCAGGCATTGGCACCGATATTGCTCATTTGTGTATTCGCGATGCGGCGGGTCAACCAATCCTTGACCGATCTGCCGCGCCGGGTGAGGCCAGCAATCTGGGCGAGGCCCAGGCTTTTTTAGCGCATTGGTTCCAAGAGTATGTTGATGGTCCGCCTGCTGCTGTGGGGCATCGTATTGTGCACGGAGGCGCCGAGATGCACGGTAGCGTTGTGATTGACGATAAGGTGGTGGATTATTTGGATGAGTTGGCACCTCTAGCGCCTTTGCATCAGCATAATAACCTTGCCCCGGTGCATGTTATCCGCGAACATTGGCCTGACCTTTTACAGGTCGCTTGTTTTGATACTGCTTTTCATCATAGCCATAGCGATATGGTTACGCGTTACGCAGTGCCAGAGCGTTTCTATGAAAAAGGCGTGCGTCGTTATGGTTTTCATGGGTTGTCTTATCAATATATAGCGCATTATTTGCAAAACCACTTGCCCGATCTCTATTCACAGCGCGTGGTGGTTGCGCATTTAGGTTCTGGAGCATCAGCTTGTATCATGAAACAAGGACGCAGCTTGGATACCACGATGGGTTTTACCGCTCTCGAGGGGCTACCCATGGGCACGCGGCCGGGGCGTTTGGATGCTGGAGTTGTATTGTGGTGGATGCAAGAGGGGAAATACTCTGCAGATGAGATACAGGATTTCTTATATAACTGCTCGGGTATGAAAGGTTTATCCGGGTTCAGTGCGGATATGCGCGAGTTACTCGCCAGCGATGATCTGCGTGCCCAACTCGCGCTAGATTATTACGCGCATCATTCTGCCGAATGCTTGGCAGGCTTGGGTGTGATTGCCCAAGGGATCGATGCTATCGTTTTTACCGCGGGGGTGGGGGAGAATAGTGCCCCAATTCGCGCAATGATTGCAGAGCGTTTAGGCTGGTTAGGCGTTGAAATAGACCCTGAGGCCAATATCAATGCTGAGCTATGCATTTCAACTCCAGAAAGCAAAATATCCCTGTGGGTGATACCGACTAATGAAGAGCTCATGATCGCGCGCGACACCCTGATGTTGGCCCAACGTCAAATGCGCTTAGTCCCTGAGCAAGCCCAAAATTAATAAAAAGGTTGTTATCATCGTTATGGTTTGTGGGTTATTGGCTTAGCCCCAAGGCAGGATTAAAAACTATCAGAAAGTATTACCTGCCCCCTATTCAAGCTTGGGTGGTTTGTTTTATACTGACTTGCTCAATGAGCAAACAGCACTCCATTGAATGATGCAGCACCCATAAAAATAGATTGGCGTCTTAGTTGGCTGCACATACCATAGTTAAAAGCTATCGGTTTTATTAAAATAATCAATTTTACAAATGAGGTGCTGCTCCCTATAATTAAATCACAGTGATTCATTAAACGATTTACGGAGATAGCAAATATGTCTTTGATCAACACACAGATTTTGCCTTTCAAGTCCATGGCCTACCACAACGGTGAGTTCGTAGAGTTCACCAACGAGAGCATCGCAGGCAAGTGGTCAGTGTTTGTATTTTACCCCGCTGACTTTACTTTCGTGTGCCCCACCGAGCTCGAAGACTTGGCCGAGCACTATGACGAGTTTCAGCAGCTAGGCGTCGAGGTATTCTCTGTTTCCACAGATACCCACTTTACCCACAAAGCATGGCATGATAGCTCCCCTGCCATTGGCAAGGTGCAGTACCCCATGCTCGCTGACCCCACTCATCAGCTCTCTAGAAACTTCCAGGTACTGATCGAAGAAGAGGGCGTTGCTCTGCGTGGTACTTTTATTGTTTGCCCCGAAGGCAACATCAAGGCCTACGAAGTACACGACAACGGTATCGGCCGTGATGCACGCGAATTACTCCGGAAAGTACGCGCTGCCAAGTACATCGCCGAGAACCCTGGTGAGGTTTGCCCCGCCAAGTGGGAAGAAGGCGCTGACACGCTCAAGCCTTCCTTGGACCTCGTCGGCAAGATCTAATACGGGCATAGCTGTCTAAGGTATTAATACCCCTTAGCGAGCGCCCAACACACCGTTGGGCGCTTTTTTTTCTGCTAATCTCGCCAAATTACGCCAATCAAGCACGACAATTACAGCCATAAGGGAATTCAAACATGTTAGACGCCGATTTAAAAGCTCAGTTAAAAGAGTACCTAACGCGACTGTCCCAACCCATCGAGCTCATTGCCTCGTTGGACGGTGAGGCCAAATCTACCGAGTTGAGACAGCTGCTAGAGGAAATCACAGCATTAAATGATCAGATTACGTACAAAGAAGACGCTGATCTCATTGAGCGCAAGCCAGCTTTCCGCATTCAACGCGTGGATAGCGATATTTATGTAGATTTTGCAGGCATCCCGCTAGGCCACGAATTCACCTCGTTAGTATTGGCCCTTTTGCAAGTGGGTGGATACGAGATCAAAGTCGATCCGCAGGTGGCCGAACAGATTCGCAATTTACCTGACGAGTACCTCTTTGAGACTTATTTCTCACTAAGTTGTCAGAACTGCCCAGACGTTGTGCAGGCACTCAACGCGATGTCCGTGCTCAACCCAAAAATCCGCCATATTTCTATTGACGGGGCACTCTTTCAGGATGAGGTTGAAGAACGTCAGGTGATGTCTGTGCCGGCCGTGTATTTGAATGGTGAGTCCTTTCATTTTGGTCGTGCCAATATCGAAGAGTTGCTCGCCAAGATGGGTGTTGGTGATAGTGAAGAGCAAATCCAAGCCCTCAATGAAAAAGACCCCTATGATGTACTCATCGTTGGGGGTGGCCCAGCCGGTGCAGCCGCAGCTATTTATGCAGCCCGTAAAGGGATTCGCACAGGTATAGTCGCTGAGCGTTTTGGTGGGCAGGTATTGGATACCTTGGCTATCGAGAACTTTATTTCTGTGAAATACACCGAGGGCCCTCAGTTTGCGACCGCTTTAGAAGAGCACGTACGTGACTATGATGTAGATATCATGAACGTGCAAATAGCTAAAAAATTGGTTCCAGGCAAACAACATGAGCTACAGCTGGCTAATGGTGCAACACTTAAAGCACGCACCGTTGTATTGGCTACCGGGGCACGCTGGCGCGAACTAGGCGTACCTGGTGAGCAAGAATACCGCAACCGTGGAGTGGCTTATTGCCCTCACTGTGATGGTCCTCTCTATAAAGGTAAGCCCATCGCAGTTATTGGTGGCGGTAACTCGGGTGTCGAGGCAGCCATTGATTTAGCCGGTGTGACAAAGCACGTCACATTGCTCGAGTTTGATACCGAGTTGCGTGCTGATGAGGTCTTGCAGCGTAAGCTCAATAGTCTCCCCAATGTGACTGTTATCACTCGGGCTGAAACCACTGAGATTTTGGGTGATGACAGCAAAGTCACAGGCCTGCGTTATAAAGATCGCAGTGACGACTCAATGCACGACATCGGGTTAGACGGTGTCTTTGTACAGATTGGCCTGTTACCTAATACAGAGTGGTTACAAGACACTGTTGAGCGCAATCAGTTTGGTGAAATCGTGATTGATGATCGTGGTGCCACCTCGATACCTGGTGTATTTGCTGCAGGTGACGCCACTACCGTGCCTTATAAGCAAATTGTGATTGCTGCAGGGCAAGGCTCGGCAGCGGCGCTGTCCGCTTTTGATTACATGATTCGCTCTGGCGAGGACTAAAAAATTAAATCACTTTGATATTTGGCATTTAGCACTAGTGGGCGGTAGGTTCTTTCCTATATTGTTGGAAAAAATCTGCTGCCCATTGTGCATATAGATGGTTGTTCATTGCCTGCGTTTCTAGGGCATGTAATTGCTCTTCGCGATCACTGATAGGATCGTTGCGAAATTTAATTAAAGCTGCAACAAAATCATTGCTAAACTCTGGATGAAATTGTATTGAGCGCGCAGCAAATGGGTATTGCAAAGCACCAATAGGGCAATGCTCCGAGCCTCCAATTACCTGAGCCTCAGCGGGGGCTTGGACTACCTGATCTTGATGGTAAACCAGCACATTATCGGCAGCTAGTTCAGGGGTACTGAATTCATAATGTTGAATGCCAATGCCCCAACCCTTGGGTGATTTTTTTACCTCACCTCCGAAAGCAGCAGCCATAATTTGGTGACCAAAGCAAATGCCCAAAAGAGGTAATCCGCGTTTGGCAATTTCTCGTAATTGTTCCTTTAAAGGTTCTATCCAGGGTAGGTCATCATATACCCCATGGGGAGAGCCCGTCACAATAAACCCATCATCGTCATGGCAATCCAAATCTATGGACTCGCCCTCAAAAACAGAAACTATCCTAAAGTTGGCATTGGGCAGCACTGGCTGCAACCATTGCACAATCATGTGTGGGTAGCGCCCATAGCGTTCTGCCATGGTGGGGTGGGATGCGCCGGTCTCAATGATGCAAAGATTTAAGTGCGTCATGGTAAGGCCTAAAAAATTCAGTGAGCAGTATGTTGAGAGGCGTTTTTTTACGTTATATTATTTCTTTGCCTTTTGAATACAGTATAAGCGTTAGTTGATATTGAATCAGTAAAGTGCGGTTTGTGCTGCGGGGCTTTGTTCAGGGGCACAGCCTGGTTGTGCATTGATGGGCGGTATGAAAGCAGATCGGAGGCAGGGTGTTTGAGCAATGGGGCGTAGTGCATTTAAGCACTTATTTGGTTGGGTTGTTTTTGATTATTATTTTGCCTGGGCCCAACTCTCTTTTTGTGTTGAGTACGAGCGCTGGTCGTGGTATTGCAGCAGGGTATCAAGCTGCCTGTGGCGTATTTTTAGGTGACGCTATTTTGATCATATTGACCGCGGCCGGAGCCAGTACCTTATTAAAGCAATACCCAGTGTTGTTTTTTGCGCTCAAGGCCGCGGGGGCTATATATTTATTCTATGTGGGTGCACAAATCCTTTATGCTTTATACCGTCCCCGTCCAGTCACCGCGACAGATACAGTACAGTTGGCCTATAGGGGTTATTTTCGGCGCGCCCTGTTGTTAAGCTTATTAAATCCAAAGGCAATTTTATTTCTGATTTCTTTTTTTGTGCAGTTCGTAGACCCGAGTAAAGGCCATCCTTGGCTGGCGTTTATGGTGCTAGGTGCGTTCCTGCAGTTATTTAGTTTTACCTATTTATCTACGCTGATATTTGGCGGGGCTAAATTAGCCGCAGGATTCCGACGCTATCGCCGTTTGAACAACTGGGCCAATTTTGCAGTGGCTATATTGTTTATCGGGTTTGCGCTGCGCATGCTATTTGAATCTCAATAAGGTTAAATCATGAGTGCTTCTATTCGTATTGGTATTTTGGGCTATGGCAATTTGGGTCGTGGGGTCGAGAGTGCCCTACAGCAAAATCCGGATATGCAGCTAGTGGGTATTTTTACCCGGCGTGATCCTGCTCAGCTCGAGCCTTTATTTGACGCCACCCAAGTCTTTGCGATGGATGACTTAGAGTCTTTCAAGGATAAGATTGATGTACTGATTCTGTGTGGGGGCTCTAAGGATGATTTACCGGTCCAAGGACCACAATGGGCTGAGCATTTCAATATCGTGGATAGTTTTGACACCCATGCGCGTATCCCCGAATATTTCAAGCAGGTCGACGGGGTAGCACGCCCCAACCAGCACGCTGCCGTCATCGCCGTTGGTTGGGACCCAGGTTTGTTTTCTTTGAACCGTATGATCGCTGAGGCCGTATTGCCCGTAGGTCAAACAGATACTTTCTGGGGTAAGGGCCTCAGCCAAGGGCACTCGGATGCGGTGCGCCGCGTACCTGGTGTCAAGGCAGCAGTGCAGTACACCATCCCGGCAGAAGACGCCATGAATTTGGTACGTAGCGGTGCGCGTCCGCAATTAGAATCCCGAGAAAAACATCGCCGCGAGTGCTATGTTGTTCTTGAGGAAGGAGCAAATCAAGAAGAGGTCAAAGACACCATCGTCAATATGCCGAATTACTTTGCGGACTTTGATACGACGGTAAATTTTATTGATCTAGAAACTTTGCAACGCGAACACCAAGCCATGCCACACGGTGGGTTTGTAATCCGCAGCGCACAGTCTGAGCGCGGCAGCAATCAAACTTATGAGTTTTCTTTGCAGTTGAACTCAAACCCTGAATTTACATCGAGCGTTTTGGTGGCATATGCACGTGCTGCCTATCGTTTGCATGCTTCTAAGCAGTTTGGTGCTTTTACCATTTACGATATTGCACCGGCATTGATTTCGCCTCATTCGCCCGAAGATTTGCGCGCTCGGCTGCTTTAAACCGTTCAATTTAATACCATCAATAAATACTGCCAAGGCCATTCGAGTCAGTCTCAATGGCCTCTAGGTTATGTTATATCTCTGCTGCTGCACGGGCCTGCAAGCGTATTCCAAAGCGGTGCCAACGCAAAGTCAAAAGGACTGCAACTACAGACAGGCCTGTGATAAAGCCCAGCCAGACGCCTGTGCCGCCTAGCTGCATCCCAAAGGCTAAAAACGCACCAATAGGTACCCCTAACACCCAATACCCGATCAAAGCTAATAACATGGGGGTACGGGTATCATACAGCCCTCTCAGCATGCCCGCAGCAACCGCCTGAGCGCCATCTGCGATTTGGAAAATTGCAGCCAGCACTAAAAATTGAGCAGCTAAAAGCAACACAGCTAAATTTTCTTCAGAGTCACCTCGAATAAATAAAGAGGCCAGCCTCTCGGGGAATAATCCCATAACCAAAGCCGCCAAACCCATAAAGCCAACCCCCAAAGCATAGGATACCCAGCCAGCTCGCACAGCGTCGGCTAACTGCGCACGGCCATAAGACAATCCGACCCGAATGGTGGCAACCTGACTAAAGCCCAGGGGAATCATATAGGTCACAGATGAAATCTGCATTGCAATGGCATGGGCTGCAAGGGCAGTTTCACCGATGAGTCCCATCATAATTACGCCAGCATAAAAAATTAGCGTTTCTAGGGTAAAGGTAATGGCAATAGGAATGCCTAGTTGCCATAATTCGCGCAGCATCGGCCATTCAAAACGCCACCAATTACCCAAAATATGATAGCGACTAAAGGGGCGTTTTTTATGTACTAGAAAGGCCATCCCCAGAAACATAAAGGTACTGGTCAAACTGGCAGATATCCCGCCGCCCACCAAGCCGAATGACGGCAAGCCAAAAGCGCCAAAAATCAAAACCCAGCCTAAGGCAGCATTAAATAGAATTCCCAGACAGGCAATTAAAAAAGTCCAAAGGGGGCGTTCTAGGGCGGCTAAAAAAGAACGCAACACAATATACAGTAAATAAGGTAATAATCCCCACTGCAGGGTATGCATATAGGGTAGGGAACGCTGCACAGTTTCGGGCTGCTGGCCTAAGGTAATCAAAAGGCTATCGGCATTCCATAGCAGTAACCAAAAAGGAATTACGATGAGCACTGCCGAAAGGAAACCATGGCGCAAGATACGTCTCACTTGGCGGATGTTGCTGCGTCGTCGCCCAAGTACATTAGCCAGCATGGGAACAGTCGCAGAGACCAAACCCAAGCTGAAAATCATTGTGACCTGATACAGGCTTGCAGCCAATGATGCAGCCGCCAGCTCAGCTTTCCCCAGCTGACCAAAGTAAATAGTGTTTGTCGTTAAGATTGCGATTTGAGCCAAATTGGTCAAAATCAGCGGGTAGCCGAGTTTAATAGAAGCGCGCGTTTCTTTGAGCCACATAATTGCAAAAAATTGGTTTCTGTAAATTAAAATAAATGTAAAATACGCCTAACGCGGTAAGCTACACGCCAATCGTTTGAATGGCTTACACTTTGTGCTCTGACACAAACATCAGTAATGATTTAGTAGGGTTTCAACATCATGACAAAACACATAAAAAGGTTTTTTTCAGTGACCGTAATCGGGTTGTCAAGCTTGGGTATCGGGTGGGCGCAAGCCCTGGCTGCCTCTGCACACGAGGCGCACGACCATCAGCACCATGCCATGGCTAATGAGCATGATTTTGATGATGAGTTTGCCTTGGCTCAGCCCAGCCAGGAAATTGTGATCGAGCAATGCTGGGTGCGTTGGCTGCCTGGTGATGTGCCAGCGGCTGGCTATTTTGAATTGCAGAACAACAAAGAGACCCCAATTGAATTGCTTGCAGCCCGTAGCCCTGCGTATGAGTTAATGATGTTGCATCAATCCTATGAGGATGACGGACTGTTAAAAATGAAGATGGCTGATGCGATCATTATCCCAGCGCAGGATAGCTTGTCTTTTGTGCCAGGTGGCTATCATATGATGCTCGAAGAGCCCACCGAGACCATCCAGGTAGGTGAGCGTATCAGCGTGGATTTTTTGTTTACGTCTGAAAACAAAGAGAATTACGAGCTCGTTAATAGCGAGTGTCGGATAAATCCCCCTAAAGCACGCCAATATGATGAACAGTCTTGATGTTTTTTCTTGGTCTGGTTATCAAGTAAAAACGTGCGGTGCAGGCAGGAATGACTCCTGCCTGAGTTATCCATAATGGCTGCTGGCAGGGTTAATTATTGAAAAAGCTCTAAACGACTGCGTGCAGTTTCGGCAGCTTTAGAATCGGGATAATCATTAACAATACGCTGTAGTGTTTTTTCTGCGCTGTCTAAGTCATTGGTTTCTACCTGGCTAGATGCGATTACCATCATGGCATCCGGCGCCCGTGGGCTGGCTGAGTATTCCTCGATCATGCCCTGCAGTCGTTGGATAGCGGCCGAAAACTTTTTAGTGGCAAACAGGCTGCTGCCTTCGTAAAAACGGGCTTCGTCACCGTAGGCGCTGTCAGGGTAGGCTTCAACAAACGCATTCAGGGCACTGGCGGCTTCTTGATATTCGCCGTTGCGGTATAGTTCCATCGCCGTCTCAAACGCGACTTGCTCTTGGGGGTCTGCAAAAGCATGGGTGGCAATCTGAGGACCATCTTGGCTTTGACGGCCACTTTGCCAGCTGAGCTTTTCAACCTCGCCACGTAGTTGCGTGACCTCTTGACGTAGCATCTCTACCTGATCTGCAAGCATGAGACGGGTTTGCTGATTGTGCTCATTCATTTGGCGTATTTGTTGGCGCAGTTCCAGGATGGCACGTCGGGCCTCATCATCAGAAAAGGACCATGCAGCACTGCTGGCACCGAGCGTCATGGATAAGGTCGCGCAAAGGAGTACGTATTGTTTGAGCTTTGCCAAAGAGAACATGTTTTCCACCTATTGAAAAGAAACGCCGCAGCAATAGAGCTACGGCGTTAATAAAGCGCATAGAGCGAGCACATCTGTGCCTGGGGGGCACAGATGCAAGGCTATTTAACGCTGATAATCGATATCAGCTCGGCGGTTCTCCGCGTAGTCAGCCTCTGTATTTCCAAGCGCGCGCGGGCGCTCTTTACCGAAACTGATGGTTTCGATCTGATCTCTATTAACGCCTAGCAGATTCATCATGCGAGCGACAGCCTCAGAGCGGCGCTGACCAAGTGCCAAGTTGTATTCGGTGCCACCGCGCTCGTCAGCATGCCCTTCGATACGTACCTGCTGTTCTGGTGTGTCACGCAGGTAGCCGGAGTGCATTTCGACCACATCACGGTATTGGTCAGCGACCTCGTAGCTGTCGAAATCAAAGTAAACAGAACGGTCTTGAGACAAAGGACTAGCAGGATCGAAAGGATCCATCACCACGCCTGTGCTGGGATCACCAGTACCGCGGGCATCAGCGCCTGCATCTGTGCCTTGAGATTCATCAAGTGGGACCGAGCTACAAGCGGCTAACGCAAGTGCCAATGTCGCTAAAGTGAAACCTCTATAAATACGCGAGCTCATTAGTTTTCCTTACTAAAAAAGGTCAACACAAAAATTAATCGGTAAACGGGCCCCATGTGGGCTCACGTACAGTACCGTTCAGTGCAGAGAGTGTCTGGCGGACACGTCCGTCTACGGAAGTAACTGCCAAAACGCTCTTTCCTCCTTGTACAGTACTATACAGTATTTGTTGCCCGTTCGGCGCAAAACTTGGGGACTGGTCGTCAGGACCGTTGGTAATAAGTTGTTCTTCTTCCGTATCTAAATCTAATATGGCGACACGGAAAGCGCCGTCTCTACGAGTAACATAAACAAGGTTTTCTTCGCTGGGAGAAACTTGTGGTGAAATGTTGTAACTGCCATTAAACGTTACGCGTTGTGCATCACCGCCATCAATCGGCACGCGATAGACTTGGGGACTGCCCCCGCGGTCACTAGTAAAGAGCAACCATTTGCCATCACGAGAAAAGCTGGGTTCGGTGTCAATCAAGGGCGAGCGCATGACTCGACGCAAACCAGAACCATCTGCATTTATGGTGTATAACTGCGAAATACCATCCTTGGATAGGGCGATGGCCAGCTGTTCTCCATCAGGAGACCAGGCCGGTGCACTGTTATTACCTTTAAAATTTGCTACAGGTTCACGCTCTGCTGTGCGCAAGTTTTGTACATAAACCACAGGTTTGTCCAGCTCAAAGCTAACATAAGCGAGCTTATCGCCTTTGGGCGACCAAGCAGGTGAAATGATGGGTTGCTTGGAGCGCAGCATCACTTGAGGGTTTTGACCATCAGCATCTGCAACCTGTAATTCGTAGGTGTCCCCGGTATGGAGCACATACGCGATTTTGGTAGAAAAGACACCGCGCATCCCGGTAATAGCCTCGTAAATGCGGTCAGCTATGCGGTGTGACAAACGACGTAATTCATCCTCGCTGCCAGCAAAAGCGACTGTATCGACCTCAGTATTGGTGACAGTATCGAGCAGTCGGTAATTGATAGTGTATTGGCCCCCTTGTTCTTGCACCGAGCCATAGGCCAAATAGTCAGCACCTCGGTTGCGCCAATAAGTATCATCAATAGAGCTCTCCATGTTAAGGCGAGCCCCAGAAGTGCTGACTAATTGAAATTGTCCAGAGCGAGTCAAATCAGCACGGATAACTTCGGCGATATTGAGCGCACTGGGAGTATTTTCAAAATCAGCAATGGCTATAGGGTATTGTGTGGCGCCCACTCCTGAAATATCAACGCGTAATTGGGCGTGGGCATTGGCACTAAAAATAAAGAGCAAGGCAAGGGTGGCGAATAGGGCCTTGATGAAATGCCCCCCTCGTCGTGCAAAGTGCGTTGCGGTCATAGGTGCGATCTCCTGTTAATCGTACATTCTGTATTCGCCACCAAACTTGTTGGGATATTTGCCACTGGGTGGTGTAGGCAATGGCGAACATTTTTCAATTCCTTTTTTGACAGCTTCGTCAAACTGGCGGTTACCTGATGATTTTACTATAGTCACGCCAAGTACCCGACCTTCGCCATCAAGGGATGCTTCATATTGTAGCGTAGGATTATTATTTCCTCTGCGTGGTGGGGTATTAAAGACCACGCGCGGCTTAATGCAACTACGTAAACGGGCTGAGTAGCCGTCATCGCCACCCCCACCTGCCTGGTTTTGGCTTGCGGTGCCGCCCTCAATGCCAGCGGCTTCGCGGCCGGCTGATTGCATGGCTTCACGCAGCTGCGCTTTTTTCCGCTCTTCCTCTTCTTTGGCCTTGCGTTCAGCTTCTTCGCGTGCTTTCCGCTCTTCCTCTTCTTTGGCCTTACGTTCGGCTTCTTCGCGTGCTTTCCGCTCTTCCTCTTCTTTGGCCTTGCGTTC
>DATGTW010000030.1:0-37216 GCA_035301625.1 Paenalcaligenes sp. | reverse complement strand
CCACTCACCCCACCGAGGAAACCGACTAGGCATCACTAGGCTATAGACTATGGGCATTACCGTGACGATTTTGAGTTTGATCATTCGACTGATCGGGTTTGTTTTTATACTGCGCGCCTGGTTTTACGCCTCACGCATCCCTCCATTTAACCCTTTCTCGCAGACCATCTACCGTTTTACTGATTGGGCCACCCTGCCACTGCAGCGTTTGATCGCCCCGCGGGGTCAGTTTGATTGGCCCAGCATTATTGTGGTCTGGATTACAGCTTTTATTTACTTGCTGACTATTTTCAATTTTCAGCTTTTCAATCCGCTCGGTCAGATTATTGCTGCTTTATTGACTGGATTTGAATGGTGGCTAAACACCATGTTCTGGGCGATTATCATCCAAGCCCTATTGTCTTGGGTTAATCCTGCTGCACCAATCGCGCCACTGCTTAACGCGCTAACAGCACCCATTTTAAATCCGATACGCAGCCGTATGCCCAGTATGGGCGCTATCGATTTTTCACCACTCGTTGTATTGATTATTACTCAGGTGCTGATTGTGGTGATTAATAACCTTAATAGAAATATTCTCTTTGGGGATCTGCTCACTTTTTAAACTGATCCCATGCTACGCGCTGACAATAGCGCAGATACAACAAAGCCCTGTTTCTATCGGCCCTTGGTTGGGCATACTAGGAACAGGGCTTTTAAGTGCCGATTCTTGGCTAGGCGACAGCGTGACCACCTGTACTATCAAAACTTTTTGCCCGACAAGCACAACCGCAGTTTAAATGGGGCTAACACGCACGGGACCAGCACCACTGATGACCTGCACGCGCTGTCCTGCATTAATGGGTATATCGGCTTCTTGGGCAATCACACGGGTCTCGCCATTATCCATTTTGACAGTAATTTCCAGCCCCTTGCTTTTCTGAACTTGGTGTTCGACGCGATCCCCAGCAATACCTCCAAGTAAAGCACCCCCCATGGTGGCTAATATCTTGCCGCGACCACCCCCAATGGTGCTGGCCGCAACGCCCCCCATAGCTGCACCCGAGGCGGCCCCAATACCCGAAGAGCGCTCGCCTTGGATGGTAATGGGTCGGACACTTTCTACGACGCCATAACGGACGACTTGCTCACGCTGTGATTGTCCGTAGGTATAGGTCTGACTCGAGGCGCTTTGATGCGCACAACCTGAAATTAACAATACCGCACCCAACGCTGCTGCAGTGAGCGTTAACCAACGCACCATCTGCGGACGATTTGTATTTTGTGTCGTCATGACGTGCTCCTTTCAAGGAAAATTTAGGCCAATGTAGGCACAGCCACATCTAGCTCGTATACCTCGGTCAAGAGGCGGTTAATATGTTCACGCTTGGGCTGGTGGTTTTGCGGCCCCTGCGATGCAATTTTTATGCTGCCCATGATGTTGCCTAGACATGCGGCCTCGTACATAGACCAGCCGGCTGTCAAACCATACAACAAACCTGCACGGTGAGCATCCCCACATCCCGTGGGGTCCAGCACCTCGTCAGCCTCTACAGGCGCAACCCGGCGCTGGGAATCTTTATGATATAACATGGCGCCTTTTGCGCCATGGGTAACAATCACGGCTTGCTTTTGTCGAGCGATTTCATCCATGGATTTGCCGGTGCGCTCCTGAATGACTGTTGCCTCGTAATCATTGGCTGTCAGAATATCAGCCAGGTCGATCATTTTATTCAGGTCGTCGCCATCAAATAAAGGCATGGCTTGTCCAAGGTCAAATACAAAAGGGATATTAGAATGTTGCAGGCGCTTGGCATGAGCCAACATAGCCTCTTTGGCATCTGGAGCCACAATCGCCCAAGCAGCCTTTTGACCACTTAGATCATTGCGCGAAGAAAACTGCATCGCACCTGGATGGAACGAGGCAATCTGGTTGCTATCCATATCCGTGGTGATAAAACACTGTGCCGAGAACGCCCCAGGCACAACCTTAATCATGTCGGTTTCAATTCCTAGCACACGCATACGTTCGAGATACTCGTCAGCATCATGACCAACTGTACCGACAGGAACTGCCTGAGCGCCTAGTAGAGCAAGATTATACGAGATATTCCCAGCACAGCCACCAAATTCTTTACGCAGTGCAGGCACGAAAAAAGACACACTCAAATTGGGCACATGCTCGGGCAAGATATGATCTTTAAAACGCCCTTCGAATACCGCAATCATGTCGAAGGCTAATGAGCCACAAACCAATATTCGTCTTGTCATCTTTACCTTTAAGAGAAAAACTTTTCTACTTTGAAACCATTAATCTTGGCGTCCTGCGCCTCGACCTGTAACCGTAAATCTATCACCTGTCCAGGCAAAAAAGGACCGTTGCGCTGAGATGCGCTTAAATACTGCTCTGGTGTCACTACCAGCCGTGCCAACACTGTTGCGGAGACATCGCTAAAGGTAATCAGCAACGTCGGCCATTCCTGCGGAACAGAGGCCGTATTATTTAGCCCCACCTGTAGCAAGTACTGCTGTCCAGCATCGTCTGTTGATTGCTCTTCGAGCGACAAACGGCTGTAAGTAATATCTATCGCAGACAGTGCTCGTAGATAAGGCACTTTACAACCTGCATAAGCACAAAGGGATTGTAGTGCAGGCCTCATGAACGGGGCATGTAAAGCAATTTGTGCGCGATAAACGTAGGCCACCTGCAATAATGCACCTACGATCAGCAATCCCAACAACAGACGCCATGCCAACCGTGCCAATGAAGCACGCCAAGAAAATTCAGGAGGATCAATACGGCGTTCAGCATACACTGGGCTAGCCGTGCTGGACAAGGCAGAGGCCGTCTCGGGCTGGACACCAGCGATCAGGTCAGGCTCATCATCAGTGTTGAGGGGTTCAGAGGTTGGATCTGCACTGAGCCAGACAGGGTCTTCTGTGCTGGTTAACGGGGCTGAGTCAGCCTCCTCATCAGTTGCCTCAATAAAAAATACGGGCTCAGCAGTCGGAGCATTTAAAATCTCGGCAGGGAGCTCTGTGGGTATCTCGGGAGGATATTCTTTAGGTGTTTCAGGAAAATACTCTACGGGGAAATCGTGCTCGGGTAGAGCTCCGGCTTGAGCATCAGTATCATCAAAAGTCTCTACTGAATGCCGATCACTCACGACAGCATCATAGCCATCAAAAACCTCATGGCATTGTATACAGCGCACCAAGCCCTTGCGACGCCGTAGTTCGTCGCCTGCAACACTAAACCGCGTCTGACATTCAGGGCATTGTGTCGTGAGCGTAATCATTACTATTTCAAACTATTCGTCGATCGCCTCTGCGCGCTGTCCTGCGATGCAAACCCAACCTTCGCGCTCGCGCCAAGCCTTGATATGCATGTAGTCTTGGTAGGCTTCTTGCATTTCCTCGGCCTGCCACGCCAAAATACCTGATATTGCTAATAAACCACCCGGTTTGACATAATCAGTCAATAAAGGTGCCAACACTTTGAGCGGATTGGACAAGATATTGGCTACCACAATATCATACTTTTCTTTGTGCTCTGTGGGCAGATCATCAGAGTGCATTGCACGGATACGTACTTGATTGGTGCGCGCATTACCCTTGGCAGCGAATACCGCTTGGTGGTCAATATCCACCGCATCAACTTGATTAGCACCCAGTTTTTTAGCGGCGATGGCCAACACCCCTGAGCCACAGCCATAATCAAGTACATCATCACCCTTTTTGACATATTTGGACAACCACTCTAGGCATAGGTGGGTTGTTGGGTGACTACCTGTACCAAAAGCCAACCCCGGATCGAGCTCTATCAAGACCTGATCCTCTTTTGGATAAACCTCAGCAAGCACCTCTTCGCGCCGCCAGCTAGGCACAATCAAAATTCGGTCGCCAATATTAATGGGGCCAAACTGGGCCTGCACATGCCGTACCCAATCCTCATCAGGCACGCGACGTAACTCCCAATCAGCAGGGCCCAACTCCACAATGCCAGTGGCGTTCAAATAATCAATGATTTCATATTCATTTAATTCATCGGATAGTAAGGCCACAACACGATTGCGCCGCCATCCAAAAACCTCGGGCTCTATCCCGGGCTCACCGTATAGGGGGCGTTCATCAATGGTATCCACGTCAGCGTCCTCGACGCTGACCGATAGTACCCCAAAGTCCAACAGGGAATCAGCCAACATATCGGCCTGATCCTGAGAACACAAAAGAACTAACTCACGCATGCACTCTTCCCATAAAAGAAAACAGGGTGCGCGCCCTGTTTTCATAGATTAATTATTTACTGCTTTTTGGCAAGCTTGTCTTCAAGGTAGTGGATACTGAGCCCCCCCTGTTTAAAGCCCTCGTCTTGCATTAAATCTCGATGCAAAGGAATGTTAGTGTGCACGCCCTCGACAATCATTTCAGATAAGGCAATATCCATTCGCGCAATGGCCTGTTCGCGAGATTCACCATAGGTGATGAGCTTGGCAATCATCGAATCATAATAGGGGGGCACGGTATAACCAGCAAATACGTGCGAGTCTAAACGCACGCCGGGCCCCCCGGGAGTATGCCACTGATTAATTCGCCCAGGACTGGGTAGAAACTTGTAAGGATCCTCGGCATTAATACGGCATTCAATGGAATGACCGCGGAATAATACATCGCGCTGGCGCAAGCTGAGCTTTTGGCCGGCAGCAATCCGAATCTGTTCTTGGACCAAATCCAGGCCAGTGATCATTTCAGTGATCGTATGCTCAACCTGAATGCGCGTGTTCATTTCAATAAAATAAAACTCGCCGTCCTCATAAAGGAACTCAAAAGTCCCGGCGCCACGGTATTTAAGTTTACGGCAGGCCTGTACAGAACGCTCGCTAATGCGCTCGATTAGCTTGCGTGGAATGCCAGGTGCCGGTGCTTCTTCGATAATTTTCTGATGGCGACGCTGCATAGAGCAATCGCGCTCGCCCAGCCAAATGGCGTTGCCATGCTCATCGGCCAGGATCTGTATTTCTATATGACGCGGGTTTTCGAGGTATTTTTCCATATAGACCTCGGGATTACCAAAAGCCACCTCGGCCTCGGCCCGTGTAGTGGCGACCGCCGTCAGTAACGCACCCTCGGTAAACACCACACGCATGCCACGCCCGCCACCACCACCTGTTGCCTTGACGATTACGGGATAGCCAATCTCACGTGCGATACGTAGAATCTCGTCGGGGTCATCTGGCAAGGCACCCTCAGAACCAGGCACAACCGGAACTTTGGCCTCGATCATGGTCTTTTTGGCTGTAACCTTGTCCCCCATCAGCCGAATCGTCTCTGGGCGGGGGCCAATAAATACAAAACCACTCTTTTCAACCCGCTCGGCAAAATCAGCGCTTTCAGCTAAAAAGCCATACCCGGGGTGAATGGCCTCGGCATCAGTCACCTCGGCGGCTGCAATAATAGCAGGCATATTCAGATAACTGTCGCGTACGGATGCAGGACCAATACAGACTGACTCGTCGGCCAAACGCACATATTTGGCGTCTCGATCGGCCTCGGAGTGTACGACCACTGTTTTGATGCCCAACTCTCGACAAGCACGCTGTATACGCAGGGCGATCTCCCCACGGTTTGCGATAAGGATTTTTTCAAACATATTAGTTAGCCGATCACAAACAAGGGCTGCCCAAACTCGACGGGCTCGCCATTTTCTACCAATACGGCTTTGATCACACCTGCACGATCGGCCTCGATCTCATTGAGTAATTTCATGGCCTCGACAATGCACAGGGCATCGCCCTCTTTGACAGTCTGACCCACCTCGACAAAAGGTGCTGCACCCGGGTTAGGCGCACGATAGAAGGTACCCACCATAGGTGCTGATACGGTATGCCCCTCGTGCTGCTCTTCGGCAGACTCAGCCGCAGGAGCTGCCTCGGCCGTGGCGGCTGCAGGTGCCACAACCGTAGTCTCTGCAGGCGGGGCAGCATAGACCATGGGCTGCGCAGGTGCAGGGGGCGTTTTTACAATGCGCACCTTGCCCTCACCTTCGGTGACCTCGAGCTCAGAAATATCTGATTCGGCAACTAAATCAATTAGGGTTTTGAGTTTTCTAAGATCCATGCATGCATCCTGAATCGTTTGTACTTTTGCTAAGCCATCACACTGACTAGCCAACAAATAAGGAATTATTTACTGAACGATGGTGCGAGTGTATCCAAAGCATATCGCAACGCAGCCTCGTAACCATAAGCACCGAGACCCACTATAACGCCCTGCGCCAAGGCCGACAAATAAGAATGCTGTCTAAAAGACTCGCGCTGATAGACATTAGAGAGGTGTACCTCAATAAAAGGAATCGCTACTCCGGCCAAAGCATCACGAATGGCAATGCTCGTATGTGTGTAAGCACCGGCATTAATAACAATGGCGTGGACCCCTTCAGTAGCGGCCTGGTGAATACGCTCTACCAAAGCCCCCTCGCTATTACTTTGAAAGCATAAGCAGCGCGCTTGAGCATGAGTCGCGATTTCCTGCAAGCGCTGGTCAATATCTGCCAACGTAGTCGCGCCGTAAATGTCAGGCTCGCGCTGTCCTAGCAAGTTGAGGTTTGGGCCGTGTATGACGAGAATCGTTTTTGCCATGGTTCAATAAACCAAAATCAACAGAAGGCAGTTGTACGCCAAATTATTGCTTTTGTCTATCTATTTGCACTGAATGTAAATGTTTAACCCTGATTAGAAGGCGATCCGCGACCGTCATTGATACGGTCAATCAGGCAATAATTACCTAATATACAGTGAAACACTCTTGTTGTGATCCCTTGGCTCTTTATGGCTTAGTCAATTTAGGTGTGCAAGTCTTGAATATCAGTGCTAAGCGCGTCAGGATCAATTTGTCCCAATATATGTTTGTATTGCTCTCCTTGGCCATCAAAAAGCACGGTAAAAGGTAACCCTCCTTTGCTATTACCTAGGGTGCGCATCACATCCACACCTGCATAACCAGGAATTAACAAGTCATAGGTCACGGGTACCTCTTGTAAAAACTTTTTTATATTGCGTTGTGTATCGATGGCCAACCCCAAAAAATGCACATCGGGGTGCTCCTTGCTGAGGCGTTCGAGATCAGGCATTTCTTCGACGCAAGGAGGACACCAACTGGCCCAAAAATTAACCACTAACGGGTGACCCTGGTAGTGCTGTAACGCTACTGACTCACCTTGTAAATCGGTAAACTCGAGCGCAAAGAAATCTTGAGGTGTCTTTTCAGTATTATCGGCATCATCCCGGGCGAGCAATGGCCCACCCCAGGTAACGGTGGCTCCAAAACCTAAATACTGTAAAAACTGTCGACGTTGCATTGAACTGGCCCTTTAACCTTTTTACTGCTTTTTCGATACCCGCTCATGAGCACCTTGCACGCATGAATTTCTTGGTGTCAATCAATGTTGGTCTGCGCATTTGCAT
Source organism: Paenalcaligenes sp. (assembly GCA_035301625.1). Classification (GTDB taxonomy): domain Bacteria; phylum Pseudomonadota; class Gammaproteobacteria; order Burkholderiales; family Burkholderiaceae_B; genus Paenalcaligenes. The sequence continues at coordinate 29,774 of DATGTW010000030.1, read as the reverse complement.
TTAAGTTTCCTTGCTTTATTATCAAGCTGCATGCGTGCGGTTAATTTTACGGGCTGGGAGAGCAGATGCATATTCATATTTTGGGGATTTGTGGAACTTTTATGGGTGGGTTGGCATTGCTCGCACGATCGGCGGGACATCAGGTTACGGGCTGTGATGCAGGTGTCTATCCACCCATGAGTACCCAGCTGCAAGAACAAGGGATTGAGCTCATCGAGGGCTTTGGTGTCGAACAGCTCGATCTGAACCCTGATCTGTTTGTGATAGGCAATGTCGTGGCCCGCGGTAACCCACTGATGGAGGCCATTCTCGAGCGCGGTTTGCCTTATACCTCGGGCCCACAATGGTTGGGCGATCACATTTTGCGCCATCAGCATGTTTTAGCTGTCGCTGGGACCCATGGCAAAACCACGACCAGCTCGATGCTGGCCTGGATCTTGAAACATGCCGGCCTTGAACCCAACTTTCTAATCGGTGGTATCGCTCCCGATCTGGAGGTTTCAGCACATTTTGACCCTCAGGGTGATTTTTTTGTCATCGAGGCCGATGAATATGACACTGCCTTTTTTGACAAACGCTCTAAATTTGTGCACTACCATGCCCGCACAGCTATTTTACACAACCTCGAATTTGATCATGCGGATATTTTCCCTGATTTAGAGGCTATTGAAACACAATTTCATCATTTCGTGCGCACCCTGCCAGGAAATGGAGCCATCCTGCGTCCCCAAAACAGCCCTGCTTTAGACCGTGTTCTAGAGCGTGGCTGCTGGACCCCAGTCATTGAGCTAAACACTACCCAAGGTTGGCATTACACATGGTCAGCTGATGGGTTGCGCATCCATCACGGTGCGGATAGCGCGCCCATTGATTGGCAGCTACAGGGCGATCACAATGCGCAGAATGCCCTTGCAGCCGTCGCTGCCAGCCATCAGGTCCGTGTTAGTTTAACCCAGGCTTGTACTGCCCTGAGCGATTTCCAAGGCATCAAACGCCGCTTAGAGCTACGCGGCACAGTGGCCAATATCGAGGTTTATGATGATTTTGCCCACCACCCTACTGCCATTACCACCACGTTAAAAGGGGTCCGAAAGAATCTATCCACAAATACCCAGACCCGTCAGAGTCGTATCATTGCAGTTTTTGAACCACGCTCTAATACCATGCGTGATGGTGCCCTGGTAGCTGATTTGCCCGATGCCTTGGGTCATGCTGATGATGTTTTTTGTTATCAAGAAACCAAAGGCAAACATGCATTAAAATGGGATGCCAAGGAAACCTTGGCCAGTCTTGGGACGCGCTTGCAGGTACACTACGAATTTGAGACCCTGGCCCAAGCCGTCGCCCAGACCGCAGCACCTGCTGATAAAATAATCGTGATGAGTAACGGCCATTTTGGTAATGTCCATGAACGAATTTTACAGGCTTTAGAGGCGCGCTTTAATCAATAGGTTTTATAGCTAATTTCCATCATGTTTCTTTATTTACACGGCTTTCGTTCCTCACCCCTATCGACTAAATCTCAAATCATGCACCGTGCGTTGCAAGAGCGTGGCCAGGCTAACCGCTGGCACTGTCCACAGCTCAGCACCCACCCGGCACGCGCTATCGAACAATGCCTAAAACTCATCGAGCAGCACCATCAACCTGGTCAACCCTTGACCATCATGGGCTCTTCGCTGGGCGGATTTTATGCGACCTATCTAGCTGAACAATGGCCCCAAGCGCGCTGTGTGGCCCTCAATCCAGTGGTTCATGCCGCCCGTGATTTAGGACATTATGTGGGCCCATTGACCAATTTTCATACCAACGATGCTTTTGAATTTACCCAAGCCGATGTTACGGCCTTAGCAGAGCTAGAAATACCCCATATCACACGGCCCGAGCGTTATTTACTCATCGCGGCGACGGGTGATGAGCTTTTGGATTGGCACGAAATGGCGAACCACTACGCTGGCGCTGATCAGGAAATAATTCAAGGCAGTGACCACGGTCTTTCTGATTTTAAAGATTATTTGCCGCGTATCTTCACCTTTCTTGGGCTCGATAACGCCGCAACGAATCATTCATCTGTACATCAGCCCTAAGCCGCCCCTCCTTTTCAATAATTTATTCGCATTTTAGCTCATCAACAGGCCTGTTAAGCAATGTACGTCCTATACGAAGATAACAGTAGGTTTAAGGCGGAAAAGGTTTTTTCGCGTGCCGAACGCAGTCTACAAGTTGAGTCAGCCACCGGCAAGCGCTCTAAAATACGCACCGATCGGGTCTTTATGGAGTTCGATAAACTCGAGCCCAACCAGCTGCTGGAACAAGCCGAACAGCTCGCCAAAGATATTGATATTGATTTTGTCTGGGAATGCGCCCCCCAAGAGGTCTTTGAGGCGACTGAGTTTGCTGCTGATTATTACGGTACGCCCCGACCTGACGCCATTCAACAAGCGGCATTAATATTTGCTTTGCACAGCGCACCTGCTTATTTCCATCGTCGCGGCACCGGGAAATATCGCCCCGCCCCGCCTGAGACTCTGCGTGCAGCATTAGCTGCGATCGAACGCCGTCGCCTCGAAGAAGAGCGCCAAAATGCTCTGACCCAAGCCATGCTCCAAGGCGAACTGCCCGATGAGATCGCCGCTCAAGCCGAGGACCTGTTGCTTGCGCCTGACAAAAACAGCACAGAATGGAAAGCCTTCCAGGCAGTTTTAGATGCCAAAAAATGTAGTCCCGAGGCTTTGCTGCTCGAACTAAATGCTTGGTCTAGCCCCTTGGCATTACATCGACATCAATTTTTTGCCGAGCACTTCCCTAAAGGGCTAAATTTTGACGGCACTGTCACAGATTTGGCCCTGGATTTACAAGACTATCCCGAGGCAGCAGTCGAAGCTTATTCCATAGATGACGCCGGCACCACAGAGATCGACGATGCTTTTTCAGTGGTAAAGCTAGATGAAAATAACCTGCGCATGGGTATTCATATTGCCGTGCCTGCTTTGGGCATAGAACGGCAATCGCATTGGGATGAGCAAGCGCGCCAACGCATGGCTACGGTCTATACGCCTGGACAAAAAATCCCGATGTTGCCTGACGCCCTGATTGAGCAGTTCTCTCTACTGGAAAAGCAGGTTCGACCAACGCTGTCTTTATATGTTGATTTAGACCTCGATAGTGGTGAAATACTGGCTCATGACACTCGCATCGAACGTATCAGCGTCACCCAAAACCTATTTCATGACGATCTTAAAGGGCAAATCGATCAGGCCGCCCTCGAGGATCCCCAACAGACCATCCCATATGGTGACTTTTTACGCCCATTGTGGTCAGCCACCCAAGTCCTACGCAAGCAACGCGAAGAGGCTCGTGGTTGGCCAGAAAATAACAATCGGGCAGAATTTCTTTTTGAATTAGAAGGCCCAGCAGATAACCCTGATAGCATTGTGCATCTCATCGCGCGCGATCGCCAAGCCCCCTTGGGTACCATTACTGCTGAGCTCATGATTTTGACCAACAAACTCTGGGCGGGCCTTTTACAGCAACATGGCTTACCCGCTGCGTTTCGTTCGCAACAAAACATGCGCACCCGGATGTCTACGCATGCCCTACCTCATAGAAGCATTGGTGTGCCTTATTACATGTGGGCAACCTCACCTTTACGCCGTTATATTGATCTGGCCAACCAACGCCAAATCATTGCTGCCGCAGAGCATGGGGTCTCGGCCCGTTTAGTGGCGCCATACCAGCCTAAAGATCCAGATTTATACGCTCTAATCAGCACCTTTGAAGAGCAGTATGGTGCTTGGAACGCTTTTCAGCATAAAATCGAAAGGTACTGGGCCCTACGCTGGATACAGCAACAGCAAAAGAGCCGTTTACACGCTCAGGTCATTCGCAATGATCTGGTACGCTTTAGCGAGGTACCCTTGGTCACCCCAGTTCCTGGCTTGCCCGATCTAGAGCGCGACCAAGAAGTCTGGGTTGAGGTCGTTGAAATTAACGAGGTTGATCTCAGCTTGGGCTGTCGTTTAATCGAGGTTTGCACCCCTGATGATGCATGCACAGAGTAAACAAGAACCGACTTGATAGAGATTATTTATGGCCAGCAGCAATTATTTCATTGCTGCTACATGCGTTATTAATCTGGGTACTGTTACCTCGCGGGGCACAAATCAATCCCCAAATCACTGATTTACCCACTGCAGTAATCAATTATCACACTCTGGAAACGCCTGATGTGGCACAGCGTTTGGCTCAATGGGACGCTCTTGGTGGGGGCGATGACACGCACGGTTTGGCCAGCAGCCCTCTACAAGGGGGTGGACCCCTTAGCGTTGATAATTTATTTTTACAGGCCTTGCAGCGCAAGCAACAAGAGCTAGAAACCCAACAGCGCGAGCTTTTGCACCGCTTACAAGAACAAGCACAAGACATCGCCCGCGTCGCATCAGATGCCGATACAACACCTCAACTCACCCCCACCGAGCAAGGTGAGGACGAATTAACACTGATTCAACAGCGACTTGCCGAACTGGCAGTGCATATCGAGCGCTCACAAGAGCGCCCCCGCCATACCTTTGTAGGTCCCAGCACCCATGCCTCACCGTTTGCAGCTTATATACAAGCATGGCAGGCCAAAATAGAACAAACTGGTACCGAGCACTATCCCGAACAGGCACGCGGCCGGGCTTCTGCCAGCTTGCAAATCACGGTATATATTGATCACAGCGGTGAAATACAACGTATCGAAATTGATCAACCTGCCGAGGATCCACTTTTTAACTTGGCCGCACGACGTATCATCCATTTAGCAGCGCCATTTGCGCCATTTAGTCCGGAAATGGCCGAGCACACTGATATTTTAGCCATCACTCGTACTTGGCATTTTGAGCAAGGACAACTCCAAACCAGCACAGAAAAACCATGAATAACACATCAACTGCCCACTGTGCGGTGGTGGGTAACCCCATCGCACATAGCCTTTCTCCACAAATTCATCATGCTTTCGCCCAAAGCCTGGGGTTAAATGTGCGTTATGAGCGCATTTTGAGTGAAACCCAGGACTTTGACACTGTCGTTCACCAGTTCTTTACCTCAGGAGGCCGTGGACTGAATATCACTGTGCCCTTTAAAGAGCAGGCCTTTGCTCTTGCCGATGATAAGAGCCCCCGTGCTCGCTTGGCCGGCGCGGTGAATACACTATGGATGTCCGAGGGTCGCCTGCAAGGCTGCAATACCGATGGCGAGGGACTGGTCTATGACATGCAGAGGCTAAACACCCCACCTAAAGATCAGCGTATTTTGATTATCGGCGCTGGCGGTGCCACCCGTGGTGTGCTCATCCCATTGCTGGAGGCGGGCGCCCGCAACCTGAAAATAATTAACCGCACCCCTGCCCGTGCAGCGCAAATCGCTGATGAACTGTGCCAACAACAACCTCAATACGAAAAAAAACTATCTGTAGGCAGCCTGCAAGATACTGACGGGCAATGGGACATCGTGATTAATGCTACTTCGGCTAGCCTGGGCAGCGCAGGCCTCAATCACGGCCCCATAGAATACTCACCTACGGCTTTAGCCTATGATATGGTGTATGGTGCCCAACCGACTGCATTTATGCAACAAGCCCGCACCCAAGGTGCTCAGCACACGGCCGATGGGCTGGGTATGCTCGTCGAACAGGCAGCCAGCAGCTTTGCTATTTGGTTTGGCCAACGCCCCCCAACCACTGCAGTACGCCAAGCACTCAGAACTCAATTACAAGCCGCTGCATCCCGCACACCATGAAATTAGGCAAACTACACTGGCCCAAATGGAACCGCCGCCAATGGATACGCAATCTATTAGTGGGGCTGGTAGTCTTTTTTTTGCTTTATCAGCTGAGCTTTATGGCGCGAATTTTGTGGTATCAATACTTTAATCCGGGGGCCAGCTCATTTATGCGCGCTACGATCAAAGAGCTACGCGCCGAGGATCCCACTGCCAGCATCGTTCACGAGTGGGTAGACTATGACCAAATCAGCCCTAATTTAGCCCGCGCCGTCATTGCGTCCGAGGATTCGAACTTTTTGTATCACAATGGCGTTGAGTGGGATGCCATTCGCGATGCCTGGGCGTATAATCGTGCTCAAGCAAGCCAAGGCTCGCCCCGCCGACGTGGCGGCTCGACCATTACCCAGCAATTAGCCAAAAATTTGTTTTTATCGCCCAAACGCAGCTATATCCGTAAAGCTCAAGAGCTTCTCTTGGCCTATATGCTCGAACTCATGCTTAGCAAAAAACGTATTATCGAGCTCTACCTCAATGTTGCTCAATGGAGCAACCGTCATTTTGGGGCACAAGCAGCTGCCCGACGGTATTTTAATACTGGTGCCAGTAACCTGACAGCACAGCAGGCCGCACAGCTCGCCGTGACGCTGCCCAACCCTCGTTATTACGACACACACGGGGCGACGCCCTATTTACGCCAACGCACCCAAACCATCGCGCAGCGCATGCGTTTGGTAGAGACACCTTAACCACTATGAGCATTGCCCTTCGCTATCTAGCTACTGAAATCTACCGTGCCAGTGCGATTGTCCTCCTGGCCTTGATGGGGTTATTTACTTTTTTCAACCTCATTGACGAGCTGGATCGTTTGAGCGCTACTTTTACCGTGGCCAACCTGCTCTACCTCGAGGCACTGAGCCTGCCCACGCAGCTCTACGAGCTTTTGCCCATTGGCTTGCTCATTGGCAGTATTCTTGCTCTGGCCGGTCTGGCCCAGCGCAATGAGCTCGTGATTTTGCGTGTCTCGGGCATTAGCGGGATGCGTCTGCTTTTGATGCTTTGGGCCATTACTATTCCACTGATGTTAATGGCCATGCTCTTATCCGAGTACATTGCACCACGCACAGAGATACAGGCCAATGAGGCCAGCTTGGAGATCATCGGGCGCGCGGGCGGCGGACGCCTTTCCAGTGGTTATTGGTTTAGAGAAAAAGGCCAGGATGGCACAATTCGCATCATCAATATCAAACATTTGCAAAGCCAGGGCCAAGTACAAAATATCACGGTTTACCTATTGGATAAACAACTTAACCTAAAGTCCATGACCGAAGCTAAAAGCGGTGTTCTCAAAGACGAAGAACTACGTTTGGACGAAAGCGTGGTCACAAACATTCACTCTGATGCAGTACGCTTTTTAGAGACCGCCACCGCCCCTCAAGAGCCCCTTGTAAAGGTAGACACCGTACAATCTACTGTTTTGGACACAACACTCAATTCGGAACGGCTTCTGGCCCGTATTTTGACCCCTGAACGTATGGCAGCTACAGATTTACTAGACTACATTAACTATCTCGAAGAAAACCAGCTGCAAACCACACGGCAGGTGGTGGCACTGTGGCGTAAATTTGCCTACCCTTTTAGTCTATTAGTAATGATTACCATCGCAGCACCTATCAGTTTCATGCAAACGCGGCGTGGTGGTGCAGGCTCAAAAATATTTCTGGGTATTGTCGTTGGGGTTGGTTTCTTTATGCTCAATCAGCTCACCCTCAATCTCGGCATGCTCAGCCAATGGTCCCCATGGGTCACAGCCCTGCTACCTAACCTGAGTATGCTGATTATCGCTTTTATTGCTTTGCTAATACTAGAAAACCGCAACCGACGTTTTCTGCGTACTCGTCGACCCAATTAATAGTAGCTATCCATGATAGAGTCCGAAACAAAATCACCTCAACACTGGGTGATTGGCGATTTACAAGGCTGCCGAAAAAGCCTGGATTATTTATTGGCTCAACCCGCCCTGCGCAATGAGCCCCAAGCGCAACTGCTTTTTGCAGGGGATCTCATTAATCGTGGCCCAGATAATGTAGGTGTTTTAGAACGGCTGCATCAACTCGGTGAGCGCGCCCAATGTGTATTGGGTAACCACGATATTCATTTTTTAAGTGTGGCCGCGGGCGCACGACGTGCGAATCGTTTTGATACCTTTCAAGATATCTTAAATAGCCCCAAGCGGGATTTTTGGATTGACTGGCTACGCCACCAACCCCTCTTGATCGAAGCCGTTGAGCATCTCATTGTGCATGCTGGTATTGCGCCTGAATGGCATCTACCCGAATTGCGCCAAATCGCCCATGATATCGAGTCTGTCTTACAAAGCGGTCACTGGAAAGAACGCATTCTCAATCTTTTTGGCAATGAGCCCGCAATCTGGTCACCTGACCTCCAAGGGGATGACCGATTGCGCTATGGGATTAATGTGCTCACCCGCATTCGTTATATGCACCCTGATGGCGCGTTGGATTTTGCAGCAAAAAACGCACCCGCCCAAGCCCCCGAGCATTTGCAGCCCTGGTTTAGGCTGCCACGTAAAATCCAAATACCCATTGTGTTTGGGCATTGGTCTACGCTAGGCTTATTGAATGAATGCGGAGTTTATGCTCTGGATACTGGCGCCCTTTGGGGGGGACACCTAACTGCAATGCGTCTACAGGACCACCAAATCGTACAAGTCCCAGCCCAAGAAAAACAAAATCTCGAGCCTTTTTAATCTAAATCCATTTAAATACTGACTTATCGATCTGGTCGCTTTTTATTAACCGATACGCGCCAACGCCTATTCATTAGAGCTATTGCCCAGGTCATCCTATTACGCTGGGTTGGTTGTGGATTCATCCACCACAGCCTGACGTACCGAGTTCCAAGCCCATCTGCTGATTTCTGCACGCGTCATGTTCGCACATTGTTCTGCAGACAAGGCATCTACGAATACGCACTGCACGCGGGCGGGCTCTTTACTGCCTAACAAATACCATAAATTGGCCAATAGGTTTTGCTCACCAGTAAATGCAAACCGAATGCTGCGTTGTTGGCCAGCATAAAAGCGCAAAGCAATAGTTTGCAACGGCACATTGGCATCGATAGCGGTTGCAAAAAGACTCGAGTGAAAACGCTGCACATCCAGACCATCTGAAGTAGTGCCTTCGGGAAAAAGCCCCACGACCTGTCCTTGCTCGAATAGAGCGCGCAGCTGTTCAGAAACGGCTTTGATGGCGTGCCGACGCTGTCTTTCAATAAAAACCGTCCCCGAGCCTGCCACCAGCCAGCCCAGTAACGGCCAGCGTCGGATCTCACTCTTGGCCACAAAATGCGTGCTACGCACTGCATTGATCACAAAAATATCCAGCCAAGAAACATGATTGGCCACCCATAAAGCTGCTGTACCCTGCCCAGCAGGGGCACCCTGTAACTCAACCTGCACACGACATAAACGCAATAATTGGCGTGACCACCAACGAATAACAGGCTGTTTTTTATGGATACTGCACCAAGAAAAATAACCAGCAATAATTGCTAGCCCCAGCAACACCCAAAAAAACAATAAAATCCCAAAAAAGAAAAAACGCCCTAATGCCATCATGTGCAGGTATAAAATTTATTGTTAATCATTATGCATCACAAGGCGGCTCATCAAGCCAGCGTTGCAAAATAATTGCAGCAGCGACATCGTCATCATCGTCAAAGGCACCGACGTGCAACTTGGCCTGTCGTGTGCTGCCCCACTCGTTAACCATATCAACGGGCAAACCAAAACGACCCTGCAATTGGCGTGCAAAACGACGCGCCTGACGCGTCTGAAGTTGTTCGCCCTCATCAGTCAGTAAAGGTAACCCAACCACCAGACGTTGAGGCTGCCAAGTTTCAATCAAAGGGGCTATCTGAGCCAGATGCTGAGCCCGTGACTTTCCACGAATAATGGCCAAGGGGCGAGCGCTGCGACTAATTGTGTTGGCAATGGCCACCCCAATACGCTGTTCACCAAAATCAAAGCCCAGCAAAGTAAGCTCAGTAGTCGAATCAGGCACGGCCTGCGCTTCCCGTCAACATGATAGGGTCAATGCCCAACTGTGCCAGAGCTGCGCTATAGCGATCCTCGGCTGGTGTGGCAAATAAAATATCATGATTAGCTTGGACGTGAAGCCAGGCATTTTGTGTCATTTCGTCTTCGAGTTGTCCAGGCCCCCAGCCCGCATAACCCAAAGTAATTAATAAATCCTCAGGACCCGTGCCATCAGCGACCTCTTGTAGGACATCGCGTGAGGTCGTCAAAGCCATTGGGCCCAAATTGATACTGGATTTGTATGAACGCGCTGGCGCATGCAATACGAATCCCCTATCGGTCTGTACGGGCCCACCAAAAAAAACTGGCGCGTCCTGGGTCAGGCCGATTTCCAACGACAGCTCTAAATCGATACGTTGGAGCAAATCACCCACCGTCATGTCGGTTGGACGATTGATCACAACGCCTAGAGCCCCCTGCTCGTTATGCTCACACATAAAAATAACAGTGTCGGCTAAACTGCCCGACACCATGCCGGGCATTGCGACGAGCAACTGACGTGAAAAATCGACCCTCGAAGATGTTTGTTCAGTGGAATCTGTTCCCATAAAACCCCCTAGAGTCGTTTTTATCTACAGTATATTAGACCTCGATCATCTCGAAATCTTCTTTGCGAGCGCCGCACTCTGGGCATACCCAATTAGGGGGAACATCCTCCCAACGGGTCCCGGGTGCGATACCCTCTTCGGGTAAGCCCGCCTCTTCATCATAAAGCCAACCACAAATTAAACACATCCATGTACGCATAATTTAACACTCTTTAAAATGCTATACCCCTTGAGGGGCAATCCATTAAAATGGAACAATAATACTACATTGTGCTGCCTAGCAGCGCGTTACTTTTTTATTTGACATTAAATATAAATGACTGCAGATTTGCCAGTATCAGCCCCTCCATCGGTACTGTTATTCGGGCCCTTGGATCCGACCTCGGCCCATTACCTCACAGCCGACGCACTAAGCTGTCAGTTGACCGGGTGTCATCCCGCCACTGTGGCGACCGCAGTGCACATTCAAGATACCACGACTCTAGACCATATCAGCCTATTACCCCCTGAACAGATCCATGATCAAATGCGCTGTTTACTTGAGGATCTCAATATCAGCGCTATCAAGGCTGGCCCCCTGTATTCGGTCGAAGAGGCCAGTATCTTGGGCCAGATCCTGGCCGATTATCCCCAGTTACCCTTGGTGCTGCATTTACAATCTATACCTGACTCAGAACAAGTCGGGCGTGACCAAGACAGCGATGAAATTATCCAGGCAATCTTTGACTTGGTTTTACCCTTTGCCCAACTGGTGGTTGCTGATCAATTGCTGCTGCAACAATGGCAAGCCGAAGAACATCTGCCGTCCAACCAACACCCCGCACGCACACTGATTGGTCTTGGGGCTCGAGCCGTGTTGTATACCACCACTCACAGTGCCGCTCTGGACAGCTGCTACCAGCTTTATACTGAACAAGGACTATACCAACAGTGGCCACAGACCGACCGACCTGACCGTGCCCAAGATACCGAAGGCATGTTAGCCTGTATTTGCGCCACCCAATTTGCTTGGCAATTAGAGTTGGCTCCAGCATGTGAGCAGGCAGTCAATTATATAGATCAGGTCAGTAAGCACGTTTTTCAAGCCGGTATGGGTAATCGCCTTATTCATCAAGCAGGCATCCTCCAATCCACCCTATATAGCAAGCACACATGAATTCAAAACGCTCTACTTCGCATCCTTTCCCGCGCGGCCTGTACGGCATCACCCCAGAATGGGATGATACTGACAAACTACTGAACGCCATACGTGCTGCCCACACTGGAGGCATGAGTGCATTACAATGGCGACGTAAAAACGCACCTGCCACTCTGGCCAGCGCTCAATTAGCAGCCGTAGTTCAGCTCTGCAATGAATTAGATTTACCACTCATCATCAATGACGAGCTCGATTCAGCGCTGCAGCATCCTGTGGCTGGGCTACACCTGGGCAAAGGCGATGGTTCTTTACTGCATGCACGCCAGAGCCTACAACCCCATCAGTGGTTAGGTACCTCATGCTATAACGAGCTAGGGCGTGCGCGCCAAGCCATTCGTGATGGCGTGGATTACGTTGCTTTTGGGGCTTTGTTTCCTTCAACGGTAAAATCAGAAGCCGTCCGTGCCGAGCTTCAACTGTTATCTAAAGCACGTGCGTACTGCGAATCCCAAGCACACACACATCGCGTGGCTATTGTTGCTATTGGCGGCATTACCCCTGACAACGCGCGTCATGCTTTTAGCGCTGGTGCTGATGCAGTTGCTGTGATAACCAGTTTATTTGCCGCCCCAGATGTCACCGCTCAGGCACAGCGTTTTGTACAGTGCTTTAACCAATATGCCGGCTAATCTACCAGCCAAACAAGACTTTATGCCATAAATCGGGCACAGCCATCAGGGCACCGCATACGCACACAACCTATCTTTTTCGTTATCGATAAAGGTTTTAAAAACTATGGATCGTAATACCTCACTTTTTAAACGCGCCTGCCAGGCCATCCCTGGCGGGGTTAACTCACCCGTGCGTGCCTTTGGCTCGGTGGGGGGTACACCTCTTTTCATCGAAAAAGCCCAAGGCCCTTGGATTTGGGATGCCAATGACAAGAAATATATCGACTACGTGGGTTCTTGGGGGCCAGCCATTCTGGGTCACGCCCATCCCGAGGTAATTGCTGCCGTACAATCTGCTGCTGAAAAGGGGCTGTCATTCGGTGCTCCCACCGCTGCAGAAATCGAGCTGGCCGAACTGATCAAGCAACGCCTACCCGCCATTGAAAAAGTACGTCTGGTCAGCTCGGGCACCGAGGCCACGATGAGCGCGATCCGCTTGGCACGAGGCCACACCGGACGCAATAAAATCATCAAATTCGAAGGCTGTTATCACGGTCACGCTGACAGTTTGCTAGTTAAAGCAGGCTCAGGATTGTTGACCTTTGGCAACCCCACATCTGCAGGGGTCCCCGAGGAATTCATCCAACACACACTTGTATTGGACTTTAATGATATTGACGGGGTTAAAGAAGCTTTTGCAACCCATGGCCAAGATATCGCCTGCGTTATTGTTGAGCCCATTGCAGGCAATATGAATCTCATCAAACCACGAGACGGTTTCCTGCAAACCCTACGCGAGCAGTGCACTGAACATGGGGCCGTGCTCATCTTTGATGAGGTCATGACAGGCTTTCGTGCAGGCCCCCAAGGGGTTCAGGGCATTAGCGGCATCACACCCGACCTGACCACATTGGCCAAAGTAATCGGTGGTGGCATGCCCGTGGGCGCCTTTGGTGGCAAGGCCGAAATCATGGATACCATCGCCCCACTGGGCGGCGTCTATCAGGCAGGTACGCTCTCTGGTAACCCGGTTGCCATGGCAGCAGGTATTGCCACCCTAAAGGCCGTGGATGCTGATGGTTTTTACGAACGCCTGCAAGCCCGCACCGAACAACTGGCCAACGGGCTCCAAGAGCGCGCCAAGACCGCAGGGATCACACTGACCACAGATTTTGTGGGCGGGATGCTTGGCCTGTATTTCAGCGCCGAGAAACCACAAAACATGAATGATGTGGCGGCAAGCAATATCGAACAATTCAAAGCCTTTTTCCATGCCATGCTCGACGAAGGTGTTTATTTGGCACCCTCTGCCTTTGAGGCTTGCTTTGTATCTGACACGCATGATGAGTCTATCATCGAGCAGACCTTGGCCGCGGCTGAAAAAGCATTTGCCAAAATTAAATAACCCCAACAATTAACTCAACGCAACACCGTTAGCACCCTCACGCCCTCTACTCTGGGCGTGGGGGTGCTATTTTTCTTGAAATCTCCACTATTGAACCCCTAATCTTTCGTTCTTTGATCATTCGCAACCATGAATGAAACAGGCCTCGCTAGAATGACTGGACTACGATCTGAAATCCAAAGGTCACGCAATGAAAATACAAGACATTCCTAGCAATACATTTCTCACTGATGCGCCTGACCTCGAAAGTCGCCTGCCCCAGGATGAACAGTCAGCGCTCAGACTCTGGTTACGTTTACTAAGCTGCTCTACGCTAATAGAAAACGAGCTCCGCAGCTGCCTGAGACGCGAGTTCAACACCACCATGCCTCGTTTTGAGCTCATGGCCCAATTGGCCAGCAGCCCAGAGGGCATGAAGATGACCGCGCTGTCTCGGCGTATGTTAGTCACCAATGGCAACATCACTGGCATCACGGATCAGTTGGAAAAAGAGGGCTATGTTAAACGGCAACGTCTGCCCAATGATCGGCGCAGTTCGATGCTTTTTCTCACGCCCAAAGGAAAAACTCATTACGAAGCCATCGCTCTTGCATATCAAGAATGCGTCGAGCGGTTCTTTTCCGCACTGACCCAATCCAGCAAAGCGAACCTGCTAAAAGAGCTGGGTCAGCTGAAAGTATTGGCACACCTCGAGGGCACCGAGCGTTCCTGAGCACACCCTATTGTCTGCACAATATCTACCCTGGCTTAGCAGCACCGACCGGTTCACGGTATGATAGATAGCACAAGGCCAGCAGTTTGTACGGCTGCGATTTTCATGATTTACCGATCTTCATAGGTGTGCTATGGCAGTCAATTTGAATATTCCGGATAAAAAGGACATTCACCCGGTAAAAGGGGTGGAAATAGGGATCTCATCCGCGGGTATCCGCAAAAAAGAGCATCGTGACATCACTGTGTTTAGGTTGGCGCCTAATAGTGCGGTCGCTGGAGTATTCACGACCAACCGATTCCGTGCTGCACCGGTGCAGGTCTGCGAACAACACCTGCGTAAAGAGCAGGATATCCGCGCATTAGTGATCAACACCGGCAATGCCAATGCCGGTACCGGCGAGCCAGGCTTGGCCGATGCACGCCAGACTTGCACCGAGCTGGCCAAACTCATGGGCTTACGCCCGACCCAAATACTGCCCTTTTCCACTGGGGTGATTTTAGAGCCCCTCCCCATGCTCAAGCTGTTGGGTGCTTTGCCTGAGGCTGTGCACGAGCTGCGCGAAAACCACTGGTTTGAGGCTGCACACAGCATCATGACCACTGATACACAGCCCAAAATATACTCTCAGCGGCTCACCTTGGACGAACATGAGTGCAACATCACAGGTATTAGCAAAGGCGCCGGAATGATTCGACCCAATATGGCCACCATGCTGGGTTTTTTATGCACCGATATCGGCATCAATCCAAAACTGCTTGGCGAGATGACGCGCAACATTGCTAACCACAGTTTTAATCGTATCAGCGTAGATGGCGACACCTCGACCAATGACTCTTTTATCTTAGTGGCAACCGGACAATCAGAGCTTTATATCGATTCTGTAGCCAGCCCTTATTATGCTCAGGTGTACAAAGCCCTCAAAAAAGCAGCTCTGGACCTGGCCCAAAAGATCGTTCGCGATGGTGAAGGAGCAAGCAAATTCATCACCATTCAGGTAGAGCAGGCCAAAGATACTGACGAAGCTCTCAAAGTTGCCTATGCCATTGCTCATTCACCCCTAATAAAAACAGCTTTTTATGCCTCAGACCCCAATTTGGGTCGCATCCTCTGTGCCATTGGCTATGCAGGCATCGCGGATCTGGACGTCAGCAAAATCAAGCTCTGGCTGGGTGATGTCTTGGTGGCCACCGAGGGCGGCCGCCATCCCGACTATATAGAGGCTGATGGTAAACGCGTCATGCAAGAAAGCGAAATCACCGTGCGCGTTTCCTTGGAACGCGGTGAACACAGTGAAACCGTATATACCTGCGATATGTCGCACGATTACGTCAGCATCAATGCTGATTACCGCTCTTAGGCACCGATCTTGCTAATTTTATGTTTTGCAGGTTAAAATAGCCTGCTTATAGTTTGCTTTTAAACTTAAATGTAGTTTTTAAGTATTAAAAAAGTATTTTTTAAGGAATTGAACCCATGTATGCGGTCATAAAAACTGGGGGTAAGCAATACCGCGTTAGCCCCGGCCAGAAATTGAAAGTAGAACAGATACCTGCAGACATTGGGCAAGAGATCACGCTAGACCAAGTGCTATCCGTTGGCGAGGGCGATACCATCAAAGTAGGTACGCCTTATGTCTCGGGGGCAGTAGTCAAGGCGACCATTCTTGCACAAGGTCGGCACAAAAAGATCAAGGTATTCAAGATGCGTCGTCGTAAAGGCTATCGTCGTACCCAAGGACATCGCCAAAACTATACAGAGCTGCGTATCGACGCGGTCGAGGCCTAAGCAAATAGGCCCTTTAATGTGTTCTGATTAAACAGGAGCTCTCTCATGGCACAAAAGAAAGGCGGCGGCTCTACGCGAAACGGACGCGACTCACAGGCAAAACGCCTAGGGGTCAAGGTTTTTGGTGGTCAAAACATTTCCGCTGGTGCAATTATCGTGCGCCAGCGCGGTACCAAATTCCACCCAGGCACCAACGTGGGCCTGGGCAAAGACCACACCCTCTATGCACTTGTTAATGGTCACGTGAAATTTAGCATTAGCGGCCCCCAAAACAAGCGCACTGTATCGGTAATCGCATCCGAATAGGTTTTTCTTTAAAGACCTACATACTAAAGCCCTGCCCTTTGGCAGGGCTTTTTGTTTTACAATATGACCTGCTCTAGATAGAAATTTTTATTTACCCCTTTGGTTGCGGAATAACACCATGAAATTTGTTGATGAAACCACGATTGAAGTGATCGCTGGCAGTGGCGGCAATGGCGTGGCCAGCTTTCGGCGGGAACGCTTTATCCCCAAAGGCGGGCCTGATGGCGGCGATGGCGGTCGTGGCGGCAGTATCTATGCGATCGCCGACCGCAACATCAATACTTTGATGGATTTTCGTTATGCCCGTATTCATCGGGCTCCCAATGGAGAGCACGGGCGCGGACGGGATCAATTTGGTGCTTCTGGTGCCGATACCGTACTACGCATGCCTATTGGTACCAGCATCTACGATCTCGATACCGGCACTTTACTCTTTGACCTCACTGAGGATGGCCAACAGGTCACGCTCGCTCAGGGTGGTTCAGGAGGACTGGGTAATAATAATTTCAAAAGCAGTGTCAACCGTACACCCCGCCAATTTACGGTGGGCGAGAAAGGCGAGCAACGCAAACTACGGCTTGAGCTCAAGGTCCTGGCTGATGTGGGACTGCTGGGCCTGCCTAACGCAGGTAAATCAACCCTCATTAACAAGGTTTCCAATGCACGACCACGCATTGCTGATTACCCTTTTACAACGTTGCAGCCACATCTAGGGGTCGTGCGCACTTCACCGGCACACAGCTTTGTATTGGCAGACCTGCCCGGTCTTATCCTAGGGGCAGCTGATGGTGTAGGTCTGGGTCACCAATTTCTGCGCCATTTGTCTCGTACTAATTTGCTTTTGCACATGGTTGATGTCAGCACCTTTGACGACAGCATCGACCCCATAGAAAAAAGCGTCCAAGATATCCGCGATATAGAACAAGAACTGCGCAACTACAATCCAGAGCTTTACAAGAAATCGCGTTGGTTGGTTCTCAATAAAATAGATATGGTATCGGATGCCGAGGCGCTTAAGGCCGCCATCCGCGATACTCTGGATTGGGAAAAACCTATTTACGGTATTTCTGCATTGACTGGTTTGGGAACCCAACAACTGATGTATGACATTCAACGCTGGCTCGACAAACAGCATGGCATTGATGATGCCATTTCTGACGAACCAAATCGCAATGATCCACGTTTTGACCCCAAACGCCAAAACGTTGATTTAGATGTTGATGTAGACTCATAAATATTCATAAACTTGGCATTGATAGTCTCACAGTCCTTAGCAAACACAGCGCAATTTCACTAATAACCGCAATAAACGCAGCATATGTCCGAAAACAATACTTCAGTGGTACAACAGGCAAAACGCTTGGTCGTCAAAGTTGGCTCTTCGCTAGTTACCAACCAAGGACAAGGGATCGATCACGAGGCTGTCAACCGTTGGAGCAGCCAAATTGCTCAGTTACACCAACAAAACAAACAAATTATTTTGGTCTCTAGTGGTGCCATAGCAGAAGGCATCAGCCGCTTGGGCTGGACTCGTCGGCCTTCAGCCATGAACGAATTACAGGCTGCGGCCGCAGTCGGCCAAATGGGTTTGGTACAGGCCTATGAGCAGGTATTTTCCCAACATGGCATTCGCACAGCACAAATCTTGCTCACCCACGAGGATCTAACCGATAGGCGCCGCTATCTTAACGCTCGCAGCACTATTTTTACCCTTTTGCAGCTGGGTGTAGTGCCCATAGTGAATGAAAATGACACTGTAATCACCGATGAGATCGCGCTAGGCGACAATGATACATTAGGCGCCTTGGTGAGTAATCTGATCGAGGCCGAGGTTTTGATTATTTTGACGGACCAACAAGGCCTGTACAATGCAGACCCTCGCAGTCATCCAAATGCGCAACTGATTGACCAAGCCCAAGCTGGCGACCCAGCCTTAGAACGTATGGCTGGCGGTGCGGGCAGCACCATCGGTACCGGTGGCATGCTGACTAAAGTACGGGCCGCTAAACGTGCTGCAAACAGTGGTGGCCATACGGTCATTGCCTCAGGCAATACTCCTGATATTCTAATACGGCTCGCGGCTGGAGAACGTATTGGTACTGAATTACAAGCCAGCCTGCCTTTACGCTCTGCCCGTGAGCGCTGGCTGGTAGATCATCTACGCGTCCGCGGACGTGTCACTTTGGATAAAGGCGCAATTCAGGCCCTCACCAAAGGGCACAAGAGTCTTTTGGCGATTGGGGTGATACGTGTTGAAGGTAATTTTGAACGTGGCGATGTGGTCGCCTGTGTTGACGAACACGGGGTAGAGTATGGGCGTGGGCTAATCAATTATTCCAGCACGGATACACGACGCATCATGGGTCAACCCAGCATCAATATCGCTGAAATTTTAGGCAACATGCCTGCCGCAGAACTCATGCACCGAGACAATATGGTCTTTGAGCGCAACAACGGCTCAGACTAGTCACTAAAAAGGCGCTGAGCCGCCTTGCCTGATTACTTTCAAGTACCAGAATAATGATTGCCCAAAAACAAATATAAACAGCAGTGATCTACTGCCTATTCTTCGTCTGCAGATAGAGCCGAATCTAGTCCTTCGACGTGGCTATCATCATCAATAAATACCTCGTCAGCAAACATGTAACCCCAGCGGTGTACCGAGCGTAACGGGATTTCTATTTTTTGCGCTTCAGCCTTTTTCTTTAATCGACTAATAATCACACCAAGACGGTTTTGACCCGATCCATGCAGGGTCTGACGGGTATCATTAAGTGCATCGAGCAAGGTTTGGTGATCAGCACGACGCCCGGGCTGAGCAAAAATCGCTGCCAGCAATTGGCGCTCGGTTGTGGTTAAATCCAGACGCTGTCCTTTGGGGCTCATTAATACCCAGCCGCGGGAAGTCAATGTCCAGGGTGTATTTTCTTGTAGCTCGAGGCGGGCCATATTAGAGATGCGGCGCCAAACATTATTGACGAGCGCTAAAACCATACTGTCTGAAGCTCGGCCTAAAGCATAACCGTCTACACCACTGTGCAAGAGCTGCACAACAAACTGTTCGTCCAGACTTGAACTGAGTGCAACAATACCTACATTTTGATTCACCGTGCGTAGGCGGGAAACTGAAGCAAAAAGCTGATGAGGCGCACCTTGCAAAATAAAAATGGTCCGACTCGAATGTTCTAATTGATCAGCTGCCAAACTATAAACAGCCATCAGATCATGTAATACCGAAGCCTGTACCCCGCTATTTTCCAGTGACTGTACACGCTGGCTGGTAGAAGGCTCATCTGCTTGGGCCTCTGGAAATGTATACCAATAGAGCAAAGGACTCATTTGCGTCAACATTATCTGTTTTTCCTCAACATAAGATTAGCATAAAGCAGCCCAAAATATGACAATTGTAATATGTAAATATCACCAACGTCATGTGATTGCGTCGTTTAATAGGAGATGTGCCACATGAATTTCCACAACGTCTCAAAGAATTACGTCGCGATCGGGGCCTGTCGCAAAAGCAATTGGCAGCTCTGTGCCGACTGTCACAAAGTGCCATTTCTAACTATGAAAATGGCACGCGTGTGCTGGCGCGCGAAATCCTGAGCTTGGCTCGAATTCTTGACGTATCTCCCTTGTGGCTCGCCGAAGGGCGCGGCCCCAAAGAGCCGCCCGCCTATCCTCCCCTATTTGAGCCTGGTCATCCACACACGACTCGCTGGCCTTTTAGCACACTCACAGCGGAAGAGCTCAGCGCCCTTACAGACAGTGAAAAGGCAATTGTGGAAGAAACTCTCAAAGGGCTTATCCTGGCGTTAAAAAACAATAGAAACCAATAAGCCTGACCCGGATAACTAAACTTCGTTCAAACCCAACGCAATGCCCCCAAGCGACGCCCGAGGGCGCATCACGTGATATTTACCCGTTTATTCAGGCTTGTACAAATACAGCTCGACACGCCTGTTCATAGCGCGACCTTCTTCGGTGGCATTATCACCGATAGGATCACTGGGGCCGCGTCCTTGAGCCATTAAACGATTATTGGCGACACCATGCTCATTAAGATAATGAGTGACGGCCTCAGCACGCTGCTGAGAAAGGCGCTCGTTAACTTGGGCGCTGCCTGTGCTATCAGTAAAGCCCAAAGCAATTGCACGCAACTCAGGGTGTTGGGCCATTGCCCGTGCCACGCTATCCAATACTGGATATAGCTGCGTACTTAAATTGGCCTTACCTACAGCAAAAGAGACATGGCTAGGCAAATTAACGCGTAAAGAGCCATCTGGCATTTCTGTCACGCTGACGCCAAGGTCAGTAGCACCCGATTGTTCTACATCCTTTTTAATTCCTGACCAGTTATAGCCAGCAACCCCACCTGCCAAAGCACCAATGCCGGCGCCGATCCAGGTGGCTTTACTGCTGTCACCCATGAGAGCACCTAGACCAGCACCCACGGCTGCACCTGCACCCGCGCCGACCGCTGTGGTCTCACCGCGTCCCATCTCGCCTGTGGCGCAACCTGATATCAAAGCGACTGCCGCGATAGCGGTCAAAAAGCGCGTTTTATATTGTAACAACCCCATGAGCCAAATCTCCCATAATAAGTCTTTATATCTTTATATGAATTTACCCGAGAAATGCATCGGGAAACACAACGTTTTCAATTCTTGACAGATAAAAGGCGCAAACTACAGCAACAAAATGCATGCTTTTCTTTTATCCAGACATGTCACAATGGATGGCAGTGAGTGGTTATTACCATCTCATGCATGTCTGCTGTAAAGACAATTCAATGCTAACACTGAATGCAGCACAAATTACGATGCTGCGGCATAATACACCTATGCATGACACTCAATAGACCTACCATGATCGAATTCAAGCACGTCTTTAAATCTTACGGTCGCAGCCCAAATATATTGGTCGACCTCAATTTCCGCATCGATGCCGGTGAATTTATCTTCATTAGCGGCCCATCTGGTGCGGGCAAGTCTACCCTGCTCCGCCTGATTGGTGGGCTCGAAGCCCCTTCACGTGGTGCAGTGCTGGTTCAAGGCAACCGTGTCGATCAATTACCTGCGCGCGGGCTCCCCTATTTGCGTCGCTCGATCGGTCTTATTCTGCAAGACATTCATCTGCTGAATGATCGCAGTGCATTGCATAATGTCATGTTGCCTCTCGAAGTGCTCGGTATTGCGCCGCAAACAGCCAATAAGCGAGCTCGGGCTGCCTTGGAAAAAGTCGGTTTAGGGGATAAATGCGATCACTATCCAGTCGAACTTTCTGGGGGGGAACAACAGCGTCTAGCCATTGCCCGGGCCATTGTTAATCGGCCTGCAGTTGTCATTGCAGACGAGCCCACTGCTAATTTGGATGATGAAACAGCTCAAAAAATTATGGACGTTTTTTTGGATTTTAATCAGGTAGGTGTGACTACTTTGATCGCTTCGCATGATCATCGCCTCATGAAGGATTACGCGCGTCGCACCTTTACTCTGGATGCTGGGCGTTTTACCGATCAACCAGGAGTCCCGTCATGATAAGCTGGCTACGGCAACATCGTTATGCCCTGCGCGTCGCTATCATACGCTTGGCCACGCGTCCATTATCATCTTTGGCTAATATCATCGTATTGGCCTTGGCGCTGGCTGTGCCCTTTATTGGCTGGAGCCTGCTATTATCGACCCAGCCGTTAGCACAACACATCCCTATTGCTACCGAGATGACGTTATTCCTACAGGCTGACACCTCTTCTGAGCAGCAACAGGCGCTGGAGGATCAGTTAGAAAATGAATTTGACCAGTGGGTAGAGGGCTTTGAGTTTATTTCCAGAGAACAGGCTTTGAACAACCTCAAGGACAACCCTAGCTGGGACCAAGCTTTGAGTGTACTCGAGGAAAACCCACTACCTGATGCCTATGTCTTGCAGCTCTACGATCAAAACCAAGCTAAGGAATCGATTTCAGATCTAGTCTCCTCATTAGAGGCCATACCGACTGTAGAGCAGGTGCTGCTGGACATAGATTGGCTTCACAAGCTAGAAACCCTGTTGGAGTTTGCACGCCAAGCATTACTATTTTTGAGTTTGGGCGTCATACTGATTGTCATTGGCACCGTCTTTAACACCATTCGTTTGCAAGCCCTTAACCACCAAGAAGAAATTGCTGTGGCTCGTTTGGTGGGTGCAACCGAAGACTTTGTGCGTCGGCCGTTTTTGTATTTTGGGGCTTTGATCGGCTTTTTTGCCAGCCTGTTGGCCCTGCTGATGGGAGGCCTTGCTTTAGGCTTTTTCTCGGATACTTTTGCGCGTATCGCTGCCAGCTATCACATTAACCTGAGCCTGCATTTACCTGACGTGCTCAGTATTATTTTGGCCTTGGCATTGGTGGTCATTGTGGCGGCATTGGCGGCCCGATGGTCGGTCAGCCGCCGTCCTGCCTATCAGCTTTGATTCATGTCTGTAACGACCACACATCATTTGGATAAGCGTGCGATCCCAGTATTTGCCCAAGGCATTGCTCAATGGCAAAAACAACACGGTCGGCATGGTCTACCTTGGCAAGCTAGCCGTGATCCTTATCGGATCTGGCTCGCTGAAATCATGTTGCAACAAACCCAGGTCACAACCGTGCTGGGTTATTACGAGCGCTTTTTACAACGTTTTCCTGATTTGCACAGCCTGGCTGCGGCACAGCAAGATGAGGTCATGCCCTACTGGGCAGGGCTGGGTTATTACGCTAGGGCACGCAATTTACACCGTTGCGCCCAAATTATTGTTTCTGACTATGAGGGTGCGTTTCCGCGCACTCAAGCACAACTACAGACCCTGCCAGGCATTGGTCCCTCGACAGCGGCAGCCATTGCTGCCTTTGCATTTGGAGAGCGAGTATCCATACTGGATGGTAATGTCAAAAGAGTGCTGGCCCGTTTTGCTGGGGTATTTGCACCGACCCAACGTAATGCCACCGAGAAAATGCTCTGGGCGGTTGCACAACAATTGGTTGATGCCGCACCTGATTCATTAGATATGACGGCCTATACACAGGGCCTAATGGATTTAGGCGCTTTGGTTTGCACCCGCCATCAGGCTCAATGCTCGGCCTGTCCAGTGCAGGAATATTGTTATGCTCATCAGCAGGAATACGTCGCTCAATTACCCGTACCCAACCCACGACGCAGTTACTCTACTCGTCGTCGACATATGCTGATTTGGGTGGGTCGGGATAAACAGTTGCTATTACAGCAACGTCCCAATACAGGTATATGGGGGGGTTTATTAGCGCTACCAGAATTCACCAGCCAGGCAAAGTTACGAGATTTTTACCGCCCTGAAATCAGCGCGCTAGAGCCGCCACGCGCAACATTACAAACATTGCCAGCGGTTTTACATCGATTTACCCACTTTGCCCTGGACATACGCCCCTGGCTGCTACACACCCCTGCACTGGATCCTACTAACCTGTCTTTGCCAAGCACCGAAAACTATGTTTGGGTCGACATAAAGACACTTTCTAAGCAGGCTTTGCCAGCGCCTATACAACGTCTATTGGCCCAACTACCCGCAGCATTATCCTGACGAATTTTGTTCGGGAGGTTGTTCACGGCTAATGGCCATCAATAAACCGCAGGTCAAGGCCAGTGTAATTAAGGCGGTACCCCCGTAACTTAGAAAAGGTAAGGGCACCCCAACCACGGGTAAAATCCCAGTTACCATGCCAATATTCACAAAAACGTAAACGGCCATCATCATTGCCATGGCGCCTGCCAATAATCGGCTAAATTGTGTTTGCGCATAAGCGGCAATCACTAAGCCACGCAGAATCACCAATCCGTACAGCACTAACAGAACAATGCCTCCGTACAGGCCAAATTCTTCGGCATATACAGCAAAAATAAAGTCTGTTGAGCGTTCGGGAATAAAATCCAGATGTGCTTGGGTGCCCTGCATAAAGCCTTTTCCATAAACCCCACCAGAGCCCACAGCAATCATGGACTGGATAGTATGAAAGCCCTTGCCCAAAGGATCCAGGCTGGGGTTAAATAAAGTGCAAACCCGATGTTTTTGATAGCTATGTAAAATATGCCAATCAAAATCCGGATCGCATAGGGTATCCTCGTAATGCAGCATCAAACCAACGCCAATGATGAGCAAAACCACCAGCGGAGCAAACCAACGAAAAGGTAAACCCGCGAAATAAATCACACACAGGCCAACAACAAAGACTAATAGAGCCGTTCCCAAGTCGGGCTGCCGCACGACCAAGAAAAAGGGAATAATCAACAGCACTAAAGACACCAATAAATCCAATAAATTGATTTGGGTGTTTTTGCGCTGCTGAAAATACCACGCCAGCATGATGGGTACTGCCAGCTTAAGGCTCTCAGAAGGCTGGATGCGCACTACCCCCAGATTGAGCCAACGCGTGGCACCTTTGCTGGTTTCACCAAAAAACTCAACCCCAAGCAATAATGCTACAGCGATGAGATAAATCACCACGGCACTGCGCTGTACCCAAGCCACAGGAACCAAGGCCACCCCCCACATCAAGAAAAAGGCGACGATGAAATTCCGATATTGCTCGGCAAATCGAGGATCATCAATACCGACTGCCGACTGCATGACAGTCAATCCTAGGACCGCCATCACCCCCAGCAAAATTAACAAGGGCCAATCAAACGCGAGTAAGGCGGTCACTGCCGCATGCCAAAGCTTTCTCATAACATGGAATGCCGATCAAGGAGCCAATAATCAAAAACCTGTCGAGCCATAGGAGCCGCCACTGTAGCACCCCAGCCCGCATTTTCTACTAACAAAGCCAACGCAATTTGAGGGTTTTCAGCGGGCGCGTAAGCCATGAATAAAGCATGGTCACGCAATCGCTCTTCAACTTCTTCGGCCTTGTATTTGGCCCCTCGTAGACTAAACACCTGTGCTGTACCGGTTTTACCCGCGGTTTTATAGAGTGCATCTTTAAAGGCTGCTCGTGCTGTCCCACTGACGGTGACATCTGCCATTGCATTTTTAATGATTTCCAAATGCTCGGGTTTTAAATCAATAGTATGCGCAGGCTCTTGGACCAATGATTCAGAATCACCCGTTTGAGGATCAATGAGATCGGTCACCAAATGGGGGGTCATGTATACCCCATCATTCGCTAATACCGAAGTGGCCTGAGCCAACTGTAATAAAGTAAAAGAGTTGTAGCCCTGACCGACCGCTACTGACACGGTTTCACCCGCGTACCAGTGTCGCTGCTCGGGATCAGCGTAGTGGTTGCGCTTCCATTCACGTGACGGCAAGATTCCTTTGCGCTCACCATCCAAATCAATGCCAGTGATCTGCCCAAAACCAAATTGTTTGCTGAAATCATGCAGATTGTCCACGCCGATTTCTGGGCCTAGCGAATAAAAATAAGTATCCGATGAGACGACGATGGCGCGATGCATGTCAGTATGACCATAAGACGCACCACCAGCGTTACGAAAACGCTGTCCACCAAATTCAAAATACCCGGGATCGTAGATACGTTCTTTGGCATCACGTTTACCCATCTCGAGAGCAGCCAAACCCACAAAAGGCTTATAAGTCGAGCCGATGGGATAAGTCCCAAACAAAGGACGGTTGATCAGGGGTCGGTCTTCGGATTCATTTAGCTTGCGCCAACTTTCGGAGTCAATGCCATCAATAAACAGATTGGGGTCAAAAGAAGGCGATGAAACAAACGCCAGCACCTCGCCGGTTGCAGGCTCGATAGCGACCAAAGCACCACGATAACCGGTAAATAGTCGCTCAGCTAAGCGCTGCAAACCCAAATCAAGGGATAAACGCAAATCAAAGCCAGCGACTGGCTCAATGCGATTAAGTACCCGCACGGGGCGCCCAGAAGCTGTCACTTCGACTTCTTCTAGGCCTGTCTCGCCATGGAGCTTTTCCTCCCAGGTGAGTTCGATGCCTTTTTTACCGATCACCGAGGTACCCCGATAGTTACCCAAACGACCCTCCTCTTCTAGGCGCTCTTCATCTGCCGAAGAAATACGGCCCACATAGCCAATCACATGCGCGGCCGTCTCTTTTTGTGGGTATTCGCGCACCCAACGAGCCTCGAGATTCACTCCGGGAAAGCGGTAAGACTGAGCTGCAAACCAAGAAGCCTCTACTTCGTTGAGATTTTTACGCAAAAGCTGAGGGCGATAACGGCTGCCCTGTGAAACTGCCTGCAGGAAAAGACGCTGATCCCGTGGACTCAGGTACACCACAGCACTGAGCTCTTCGAGCAAAGCCTCTAAATCACGGCCAGCATAGGCCGGTGTAACCGTCAAAGTATAATCACGATAGTTACGAGCGATCGTCTCGCCATTACGATCCAAAACCTCGCCCCGACGAGGGGGCAGTGGTAATACCGCAATACGGTTTTGATCGGCCTGGGCCGCCAGACCCTCGTAACGCTCTACTTGTAAATACCAAAGACGCGCCCCTAAAGAAGAGAACAAAACAATGACCGTAATCGCTGCCACCAGGCAGCGGATCAACATTCTGCGCTTTAAGAGGTGAGATGTCTTTTTAAACTCAAACATCTGGCGCGTAACCCTTAGGAGCCCTCTTCGTCACTGGCATCCAAGCGACGCTGAGGTAAAAACAACAAGAAATCGGCCAAAGGCCACAGTAAGGCTATAAATACCGCAGACAAACCCCACCCCCAGCCTATCCATTCGCCTACCAGCCAAGCATGGGCAAATCGGGGGATCGCCAAAGCCACGAAAAAAACTGGCAATAAATGAATGGCTTGTACCCCTGCGCCGAATAATAATAAACGCCGACGCAGCACATGCACTCCATAAATAGCCAGCACATAACTTAGTGCATGCTCGCCCAATAAAGAACCATCATGCACATCAATCAAAATGCCCAGAAAAAACCCCAGCAGCATGTTGACACGGCGCGGCTCGTGAAGCGCCCAAAAACACAATACCAGCATCAATAAGTCAGGGGCTTGTATCCAGATCCGCCAAGGCAACAGACTGACTAGCCACACCAGAAAAATTGAGCCCCCGATCAGCCACGGGCTGGACGGGTGTCTAAAGGGACTGGTGTCCAATGGCTGTAAAGCCCCTATGGATGTTTTGATGCGAGAAGCTGAACGCTTTTTACTCATAAAATTGTTTTGCGTCTTGCAAACTAGGTACAGAATCCTCTACAAGCAGCACCAAGAAATGTCGGTACCGCTCGGGACGAGACATTGGACTGGCTACCGCCTTGCCAAATCCTGTGGAGGAATCGTGCTCGATGTCATCAACACGAGCAACGGGCAGACCGGCTGGGAAAAGTCCACCAATACCGCTGGTAATCAATAGATCGCCGGCTTGTAAATCGACATCGGGCGTCAGATAACGCACCTCTATTTTAGACTCGGTATGGCCCCCAAAAGCGACTAAGCGTAAACCATTGCGTAATACTTGCACTGGGATGGAAACATTTTCATCGGTCAGCAGCGCAGCCTCGGCGGTATAAGGAGTCACCCTCAAGATCTGTCCAACGACTCCGCCCTCATCAATAACCGGCATCCCTGGCCGAATACCGGCCGCAGAACCTTTATTAAAGACCAAACGACGATTAAAAGGGTTCGGTGGCTCGTAAAAAACCTCGACAGCTACCACCGGCTGGGTGATGGTATCAGTGACCTGCAAAAGGCGCCGCAACTGTTCATTTTCACTGGCCAACTGCGCAGCAGTCGTCGTGACCTGCGCGAGTTCAATGCGCTGGCGTTGTAATGCCTCTTTTTCCATCCGCACAGTCTGAGTAGCATCCGCCCAAGTACGCAAATACCGAGCACCATCACCTGGAGCATGTACCGCCCGCTGAAATGGATATAACACCACCGATACTCCTTGACGCGCGGGTTCAAGCACAGACCATCGGGCATCCACAACCAACAGCGCGATCGCCAAAAGAACATAAAGGGCCAGCCGGATTTCGGCAGATGGCCCTTGTTTGAAAAGCTGAACTGAGCTTTGTGATTGCATGGAGAATGTTCGGGGAGGTTGAGCCCCATTGATCCAGGGGCCCGCACATCAATCAGTGTTTAATCATAAATGAATACAGAACCGAGCTTTTCCAAATGCTCAAGCGCTTCGCCACAACCACGAACAACGCATGAAAGGGGGTCATCGGCCACGACGACAGGCAAGCCAGTTTCCTCGGCAAGGAGGCGATCCAAATCATGTAAAAGGGCGCCGCCCCCTGTCAAGGCAATCCCTTTTTCGGTAATATCAGCCCCTAATTCGGGCGGGGTTTGCTCGAGCGCGGTTTTCACGGCAGAAATAATCTGATTGAGCGGATCGGTCAAGGATTCGAGGATCTCGTTAGAAGATACATTAAAACTGCGTGGAACCCCTTCGGAGAGATTGCGCCCTTTGACTTCGATCTCGCGAATCTCTGTTCCGGGGAATGCTGAACCGATCTCTTGTTTAATGCGTTCCGCGGTAGGCTCACCGATCAGCATACCGTAATTTCGACGAATATAGTTGATAATGGCCTCGTCAAATTTATCACCACCAACGCGTACCGAGCCTTTGTAAACCATACCGCCCAAAGAGATAATGGCGACCTCGGTGGTCCCACCACCAATATCAACCACCATTGAACCGCTCGCGTCGGATACTGACAAACCCGCACCAATCGCAGCAGCCATGGGCTCTTCGATCAAATAAACCTGACTGGCACCGGCACCAAGAGCTGATTCGCGAATAGCCCGGCGCTCGACCTGAGTAGATCCACAGGGGACACAAACGATAATTCGCGGGCTGGGTGCAAACATGCTGCGCGGGTGCACCATCCGAATGAACTGCTTGAGCATCTGCTCAGTCACTGTAAAATCTGCGATTACACCATCTTTCATGGGGCGAATCGCCTCGATATTGCCGGGCACCCGCCCAAGCATTTGCTTGGCCTCTTGCCCAACTGCCTGAATAATTTTTTTCCCATTGGGGCTGCCATCGTGTCTTATTGCCACGACCGAAGGCTCATCAAGCACAATACCCTTACCTCGGACATAAATCAGCGTATTCGCCGTCCCGAGGTCAATGGCCATATCACTAGAAAAATAACTGCGTAGGAATCCGAACATGGGTGTGCAATGTAGATAAAATAGATAAAAGAAATGTTCCGTGCGAGCGCTTGAAAATAACTTTACGAGGCAAAACTGCCACCCACGCAAGCGAACATAAAACACTGAAGAAGTAAACTGTTAATGATAACTTATAATCAGAGCAAAATAAGACTGATTTAGCGCCTCGTTAAAACCTGTAACGATTTTCCATCAAATTGGG